>JAFQMU010000052.1 GCA_017421085.1 Desulfovibrionaceae bacterium
CGATTCATAGCGTTTTAATCAAGTTAAATGTCAAACCGCTCTGAATAAACGGGCCTTCCCTGAAAAAGGAGATTTAGGCTTCCCCCCAGTCCGGACGACGCTTTCATGCACGCCGGGCCCTGGACGGGTTTAAGCTGCTCCGGCATTGCGGTCAGATTGTCTTCCGCTCAGGCGTAACTGCATCAAAGCCTGTGCGAACCGCTCAGCGTTGCAGTGCCGGGAAACCAGGGGAAATAATGAAAAACCGACCGCCCGATTAACCAATCAAAAAGAGGTGCATTCGATATGCCGTGCAAATTATTTGAATTTTCCAGCCGGGATCAGTGGGCTCAACTGGCCGGCATGCTTAAACAGCGCAACACGGAAAATCCAAAAATTGAAACTGCGGTCAAAGAAATTTTACAGCAGGTACAAAACCGGGGCGATGAAGCCCTGCTCGAATATTCCCGTAAATTCGACTGTCCTGACTTTGCGCTCTCCCGCCTGCGGGTAGACCGCGCAGAGCCGGCTGCCGCTGCTGCGGCCATCAGCCCTGCCGACCGGGCGCTGATTGAAGAAGCCGCTGCCAATATTCGCGCCTTTCACGCTGCCCAGAAAGAGCGTTCCTGGTTCAATACCGAAAAGAACGGCAGCATGACCGGCCAGCTTGTCCGCCCGGTCAGCGCGGCCGGTCTTTACATTCCCGGCGGGCAGGGGGGCAGCACCCCGCTCATTTCCACCCTGATGATGACCGCCATTCCGGCTCTTGAGGCCGGGGTGAAGCGGGTGGTCATGGTCTCTCCGCCCGGTACGGACGGCAGCCTTAATCAATATCTGCTGGCAACCGCCCATATTCTGGGCATTTCAGAGGTCTACGCCGTGGGGAGCGCCTGGGCCGTGGCCGCCCTGGCCTTCGGCACGGAGAGCATTGCCCCGGTAGAGGTAATTGCCGGGCCGGGCAACATTTATGTCACCTGCGCCAAGCGGCTTGTGTCCGGTGTGGTGGGCATAGATATGCTGGCCGGGCCGAGCGAAATTCTGATTATTGCCGATGGCTCGGCCCCTGCGGGCCTGATCGCGGCCGACATGCTCTCCCAGGCCGAGCACGACCCCATGGCATCGGCGGTCTGTATCTCCTCCTGCGACCGCCTGCTCAAGGAGATTGCCTCCGAGCTGGAAGCCAGGCTTGCCGATTTGCCGCGGGCGGAAATTGCCCGCGCCTCGCTGAAAGACTGGGGCGCTCTGGTCAGGGTGGCCGACATGCAGGAGGCCGTTGAACTGAGCAACCTGATTGCCCCTGAGCATCTGGAGCTGGTGGTTGCCGAGCCCTGGAATCTGCTGGGTCTGGTGCAGAATGCAGGGGCGGTTTTCATGGGCGCCAACACCCCTGAAGCAATGGGCGACTATTTCGCCGGGCCCAACCATGTGCTGCCAACCATGGGCACGGCGCGTTTTTCGTCGTCGCTTTCTGTGCACACTTTCTGCAAGCGGATTAATGTCATTCATTCATCTGCGCAATATGCGGCTGAGTCCGCCCCCAAAATAGCCCGTCTGGCCCGTCTGGAGGGACTTGAAGCCCACGCGCGCGCAGCCGAGCTGAGAAGATAAACCTTAAAATACATAGGAGCGAATATGTTGCTGAAAGACAAAAAGGCGGCCATTTTCGGCGTAGCCAACAATAAAAGCATCGCCTACGGCATTTCCAGAGAATTTAAAAATCAGGGCGCCCGCCTTTGCTTCAGCTATCTGGGCGAGGCCATTCAGAAGCGGGTTGAGCCCATTTCCGAAGAGTTGGGGGGCGATTTTACCTTCCCATGCGATGTTTCTTCCGATGAAAGCATTGCCGCCGCTGCCGAGCGGGTAAAGCAGGAGTGGGGCAGCCTTGATGTGCTGGTGCACTCTGTGGCCTTTGCCAACCGCGAAGACCTGCAGGGCCGCTTTATCGACACCTCCCGCGATGGTTTTAAACTGGCTCTCGACATTTCCGCCTATTCTCTGGTTGGTCTCTGCCGCGCCTTTGAGGGCATGCTCAACCCCGGCGCCTCCATTATCACCCTCACCTATTACGGTTCCACCAAGGTCATTACCAATTATAACGTAATGGGGGTAGCCAAGGCTGCGCTTGACTGCTCCATGCGCTATCTGGCCGGGGAGCTCGGACCGAAAAATATCAGAATCAACGCCATCAGCGCCGGGCCCATCCGCACTCTGGCCGCCTCGGCCGTGCACGGCATGCGCGACCTGCTCTCAGAACTGGCGGAAAAGGCTCCCCTGCGCCGCAACGTAAACATTGAAGATGTAGGCGGCCTGGCGGCATTTTTGGCCAGCGACCTGGCTTCAGGCGTAACCGGCGACACCATTTTTGTAGACGCCGGTTACAACATCATGGGCGTTTAAGGCAGGCTGTTCAGCTGAATGGATTAACACATTCCCTGAACGACAGGCTTTTGCACCGCCTGCAATCTGCAACCGATAAAAATATGGCCGCCCGCCCGGGCGGCCATAACCATTTCAGCAGCCGGACCCGGCTGCCTGCCTTTCAGTCGCTTTTACCCGGCCTGACTACAATTATATTTTCCACCGGGCTGAAAGCTTTTTAAAATATTTATAACTGACGGAATCACCCGCCCCACGCTCCCCCGCCGGTGTGTAACACATGTATGCTACACATCCTTACACTGTAAGCCACTTACTAAACGCTGTTTCATACGTTATCTGGAAAGCAGGATAATAAAAGTTTCCCGACCCGGGAGTTTATAGGAATTACAATCTGCCGCAAACGCGGCGAAAAATCGGCGGTCTGCGCATTGCGCAGGGAAAGTTGCCGGTTTTAAAAACAAGGAGGAGTAGATATGGCCAAGATTGTTAATTCGTGGGATGAATGGGCTCCGTTGAAACGCACTATCGTGGGACGGGTGCGCGGCACTCAGATTCCCGCTCCTGAACCGAACTGGGAATACCCGGCCGTCAACGCCGGTTACCCCCTGGGCACCTGGGGCATGTTCCCTGAAGAGCAGACCGCCCGTGCCGAAGAGCAGCAGGAAAACTTCGTAAAAATTCTGGAAAAGCGCGGCATTATTGTCGACCGGGTTGAGCTGCATGACGTGATGCTCAAACCCACTCCGGTTTCCACCCCTGACTGGACCATTCAGAATATGCGCGGCATTTCCTGCCCCCGCGACATGTTCATCGTAGTGGGCAATGAAATCATTGAAACTGCGGGCTGTCACCGTTCCCGCTGGTATGAATATCTCAACCTGCGCCCCCTGTTCCAGAAATATTTCAAGGAAGACCCCGAATTCCTCTGGAACGCGGCCCCCAAACCGCGCCTGACTGAGAAGAGCTATAAAAAGAACTTCGACTACAACGTAAACTACGTGTGGGATGATGCAACCAAAGAAAAAATGATTGTCGACTGGGATTATCAGCTCACCGAGGAAGAACCCCTGTGGGACGGCGCCGACGGCGCCCGCGCCGGTAAGGACATTTTCTGGAAATGCTCAGCCGTGTGCAACCGGGCCGGTCAGGACTGGCTGCGCCGCCACTTTGCCACCCGCGGCATCCGCCTGCATCCGGTAATTTTCGATTACCGCAAGCTCAAGGTATGGAAGCCCTGGCACATCGACTGCGAGTTCACCATGGTTCGCCCCGGCCTGCTCATCACCAACCCCGCCGCGCCCATCTACAACCAGGAAGTAATTGAATACTTCAAGAAGAACGACTGGGAAGTTATCGAAGCGGCCTATCCTTCCCATGAATACGATGCGGCCTGCTCGCTGATTACCGCGGGCACCATTGGCGGCTACTACGGCAAATCGTGGATTTCGATGAACACTTTCGCGCTCGGCCCCAAGACCATCTGCGTGGAAGCCCACGAAACCGCCTATATCGAACAGCTCGACAAACTGGGCATCGAAGTGGTTCCCGTGCCCTATGAACATGTTGTGCCTTATGGGGGATCGCTGCACTGCACCACTCTCGATATCTATCGTGAAAGCCAGTTCGAGGATTATTTCCCGAACCAGAACTAGTGCAAGGCACAAAACCGGAGCCGTCCCGTGCACAGACGGGGCGGCCCCCCCAAAACCATGAAAATGCGAAGCGGCTTTTACCACGCCCCGGGGAGGACGTCATGCCCCGCAGCAAAGCCGTTTCATCTGCGCCCGCCTCAATGCAGCGGCAGAGCTTTTCATCTCACACGCGCATATTCAGGGCAAAGCAGCTTTAAGGCTTATTTGCCGGCAGACAGGAGAGCGGGCGCCCGCGCCGGAAATCGAGCTGGAGATTGGGGACGCCCCCTGAAACAGTGCGGTTTCGGGGCTGTTCCGCGAAAGTTAACAGCGCTTCGGCAATCTGCTCAAACATCAACTCAAGGGAAGGTATCATGAGAAAACTGCTTTCTTTAATTGTGGCGGGCGGGCTTCTGGCTGCATCTGCATCAGCGGCCTCCGCAGTGGATATTAAAGTCAAAGGCCAGTTCAACTTCGGTTTCGGCCTTTATGACGGCTTAAACTTTACCAAGCATGATGGCGACGAAAATTTCTATGCCCGTCAGATGCTCCGCACCCAGGTCGACTTCATCGCCTCCGAATCCCTGAAAGGGGTGTTCCAGATTGAAGTAGGCGAAGTTGAATGGGGCGGCGGCAGCGGCGCAACCTGGGGCGGCCCGGCAGCCGGCCGCGGTGCGGGCGGCGCCAAGGGCGCCGACGGCGTGTCTGTTGAAGTGAAGCATATGTACCTCGACTGGCTGGTGCCCAACACCGACCTGCAGGTGCGCATGGGTATTCAGCCCTTTGCCAACCCCCACGCCATTTTCCGCGGCGACTACAAAGACGGCGGCGCCATCATCGATGACGACGTGGCCGGTATTCTGCTTTCCTACAACTTCAATGAAAATGTGGGCGCCAACCTCGGCTGGTTCCGCCCCTGGGACGGCAGTGTTTCCGGTGACGGCTCCAACTACAGACCTGTCGAAGGCGATGAAGTCGACATGTTCTTCCTGAGCCTGCCGATTGAAGTGAAAGACAGCTTCAGCCTCACCCCCTGGGGCATGTATGCCCTTATCGGCGATGATCTCGGCCCCGAATCATGGGGTAACGCAGCCAACCCCTTCGGCTACATCACCACCGGCTATCTGGGCAATGCCGAAAGCTGGCTCAGCGCCAACGGCTCCTTGGGTGAAGACGGCAAAGCCTGGTGGACCGGGCTGGCCTTTGAACTCACCGAATTCGACCCGTTCGTTGCCGGCCTCGACTTCACCTACGGCAGATATTCCGCCGACAACGCAGCCTCCTCCCCCTTTGTTGGCGGCGACGGCTTCAGCAATGAAACCGACCGCGACGGCTGGATCATCACCGCCAAGCTGGCCTATAAGCTTGACCACTTCACCCCGGCCCTGATCGGCTGGTACGGCTCCGGCGCCGACCTCGACGGCAACAAGGGCTTTGACGGGCTCATTCCCTCCCTCGCTCCCTACTGGGGCATGACCTCCTTCGGCTTTGTGGGCGTTAACCTGGCCGACATCGGCGAAGGCATCATCGGAGCCGATCCGGGCGGAACCTGGGGTATCAGCCTCGCCCTCGAAGACATCCGCTTTGTAGACAACCTCACCTCCTATCTGCGCTTTGCCTACTATCGCGGCACCAGCGATGCGGAAGAATACAACAAGGCCGCCAGAGCCGCCGGCGCGCTCGACGCCTTCCGCGCCTTTGAAGTGCTCGACACTTCCGACTGGGCCTTTGAAGTCAACCTTGACAACATCATCAATATCTACGACAACCTCGATATGTTCGTCGACCTCGCCTACATCCGCCTTGATGTGGCCGAAGCGGGCGACGACTTTGAAAAGAACGCCTGGAAGGGCTTTGTCGGCTTCCAGTACACTTTCTAGTATAATCATTTAGCTGATGCGCTGAAACCGCCGGGAACCTCAAAAAGGTTCCCGGCTTTTTCAGATGAGGGCTTGTTTATAAAACGCAGGGAGCAGCGCTCCTTATGGTTCCTTCTGACCCTGCCGGTAAGCCGGCACGGCCTGACCGAAAACGATAATTTTAATCAAAAGGCGATACAGCTTTCAGCCATTTGCAGGCAGGCTGCTTTCGTATAGGTGCTCCGGGGCTATGTCTATATCGTCATCCCATACGACAGGACCGCAATCAGCTTTGGCGTTCAGAAAGAAAGCAGGATTTTTCAAGGGGGAATAAATGGCTTTTTCCAATAGAGGGCGGGCGTCATAAAGCCGCTTTTCCCCGCCTGCAAAGGTAATAAGCAAGGTGTAATCTTCCTGCGCTTTAACGGCATCGACAACCCAGACAGGATTTTTCATGCGCCGCATTTTCCCCCCCTGCCCCTGACGGCAATTATCCTTTCAGGTAAAATATTTTCTACGGTAAAAAAATTTTTACTTTCCCCTTGCAATTTACTTGGCGCGGGGTTAAAAGAAAATCAGCACATTGGCTTAGGACGTAATTCTTTTTTAAAATCATATTGCAAAAAGGGAAGGTAAAACATGAAAAAGCTTCTTTCTTTGGTCGTAGCTGGCGGCCTGCTGGCGGCTTCCGCCTCCATGGCCACCGCTGCCGACATCAAAGTTAAGGGCCAGCTGAACTTCGGCTTCGGCCTTTATGACGGCTCCAGCTTCGTCAAGCATGACGGCGATGAAAACTTCGATGCCAACCAGCGCCTGCGTACCCAGGTTGACATCATTGCTTCCGAATCCCTGAAAGGGGTAGCCCGCTTTGAAATCGGCGAAACCGAATGGGGCGGAGGCAGCGGCGCCACCTGGGGCGGACCTGCTGCCGGTCGCGGCATGGGCGGCGCCATGGGCGCTGACGGCGTAGCCGTTGAAGTAAAATGGCTGTACCTTGACTGGCTGGTTCCGGAAACCGACCTGCAGGTACGCATGGGTATTCAGCCCTTCGCTACCCCCCGTGCCGTAGGCCGCGCTGACATGCTTGACGGCGCCGCCATTATTGACGACGACGTAGCCGGTCTGCTGCTTTCCTACAACTTCAATGAAAACGTGGGTGCCAACCTCGGCTGGTTCCGCCCCTGGGACGGCAGTGTTTCCGGCGACGGCTCCAACGTGAGACCTATTGAAAACGATGAAATCGACATGTTCTTCCTGAGCCTGCCGATTGAAGTGAAAGACACCTTCAGCTTCACCCCTTGGGGTATGTATGCCCTTATCGGCGACAATCCGGGCGCTGACATGTGGCAGAGCGCCAACAGCAGCTACGGCGGCACCCCCACCGGCTGGCTGACCGGTAACGGCACCTTCGGCAATGACGGCAAGGCATGGTGGGCTGGCTTCGCTTTCGACCTGTCCTACTTTGACCCCTTCGTAGCCGCCATTGACTTCAACTACGGCTCCTACACCGCTGACAACTCCATCGGCAAGAACGGCCTGGGCACTGACCCCGACCGCGACGGCTGGACCGTAGTTGCCAAGTTCGGTTACAAGCTGGATTACTTCACCCCGATTCTGTTCGGCTGGTACGGCTCCGGCGCTGACATTGATGACGTAGACAATCCTACTCTTGATGGTCTGCTGCCCGTGCTGTCTCCCTTCTGGGGCCTGACCTCCTACGGCTGGGCCGGCGTTAACGTGGGCGACCGCGAAGCCATCATCGGCGCCACCCCCGCCGGCACCTGGGCCATCGGGGCTGGTCTTGAAGACATCCGCTTCATCGACAACCTGACCTCTCACTTCCGCGTTGCCTACTTCCGCGGCACCAGCGATGCTGAAGAGTTCAACAAGGCTAACCCGGACAACGTTGCTTTCTTTGAATACGGCGTACTCGACAAGTCCGACTGGGGCGTGGAAGTTAACCTGAACAACGTAATCAATGTTTACGAAAACCTCGATATGTTCGTTGACCTTGCTTACATCCACCTGGATGTTGCTGAAGCCGGCGACAACTTTGAAGAAAACGCCTGGAAGGGCTTCGTAGGCTTCCAGTACAACTTCTAAAAACGAACAGAGCTGATGTGCTTTTCGGCGGGGAACCTGCGGGTTCCCCGCTTTTTTTGCGCCGCTTTGACTTTGGTTC
>JAFQMU010000053.1 GCA_017421085.1 Desulfovibrionaceae bacterium
CCATACCGCGCATTCAGGCCGCCTGCCCGGACTGCCATTTCGTTATTGTGGGGCGCACAGGCGGAGGCTACGGCCCGCCCCCGCCGGATGCTGAAGATAATTCCCCTGCTGGCGCGATATTTTTTTACAGGAAATCAGGAACTCGGCCGACTTTTCCCGCCTGCATTTCACAGGCGCGGTAAACCCCGCCTTTGTGCGCGATCTGCTCCGGGTGACCTCGGCCCATGTGTATCTGAGCTATCCTTTTTTTCTCTCTTATTCGCCGGTGGAGGCCATGAGCTGCGCCGCCCCTCTGTTGCTTTCAGACACGCCCCCATGCCGGGAAGTGGCGGAGGAAGACAGGCACACCCTTTTTGCCGATTTTTTCTCGCCTGAGGATATCGCTGACAAGGTCATCCGCCTTCTGCGGGAGCCTGAGCTTGCCCGCAAACTGGGGGCGGCCGCCCGCGAACATGCGCTTGCGCATTATGATTTTGAAAAAGTCTGCCTGCCGCGCTGGCAGGCCCTGATAGAGGCGCTGGCCTCCGGCCGGCCCGCGCCTGAATTGCGTTGATGTCGCTTACCCTGATAAGGAGATTGTTTAAATGTGGAATCATCTTCAGAGCCCGGCCAGACCGGACGATATTTTGGAACTGCCCTCCCCTGCCGCGGTCAGCCCTGCGCCTGAAACCAAGAGCGGAAAGCATAAACGGCATGGCAAAAAGCTGGCCGCCGGCCTCTGCCTGGGCCTGACCCTGCTGAGCCCCGGGGCCGCCGATGCCGTAGATACTACTTTATATATCAGCGGGGGAGGCGGCGGGTACGGAAGCATTGGCGCTCAAGGGGGGCAGGGTGGACCACGCGCGTATGAGGGGGCAGATAGTATAGGAGGCGGCGCTTATGTAGGGGATGCCCTGAATGACACTAATGCGGCGACTGACCATCAAAGCGTAAATGACTATGGCGGTTCTGGAGTCGTCCTTATAACAGATGGCGCATACCTAAACGGAGGCAGCGGGGAGCTCACAGCAACTGATCTCACATATTCCAAAATTAAAATAACAGGCGGCAATGGCGCTTATGATCTCTACAGAGGGGCCGTAGGTAATGGGGGCCATGCCAGGCTGACAGTCAATGGCATAATGAAGAAGAGTTCTCTATACCTGAATGGCGGCAGAAAGACTAACTTATCATCGAATAATGCTGCGTATGGGGAAGGAGGCGAAGCCACGGCCACAATCGCAACATGGGATGCCCGCGACCAAGCCACCACCTTTTCCCTTGACGGCAGCGGCGGCGCGACGACATACGCGCATATCAGACACCTCATCCTGGGCAATGACCAGACATTTACAGTAACGAAGATCGGCGGGGCTTCTTATGATACCGACGAATACTCAGTTTACGACAGGGCCAGGTTTGAAGGCGACTTTGAAGCCGAAGGCAAGCCCGTCAATTTTTATCTGTCAGATCAAATCGGCAACGGCGATACCATGCTCAGGGTTAGCGGCAAGGCGAATATTCAGGGCAGCACAGTAAACATGGCCTTTCCCGGCGGCTCAACCCCTCTGAAAGGCGGCGACAAGGTCATTCTCATTGATGCCGCCGGCACACTCAACGGCATGTCGGCCAATACCCAGACCTCGGCTGCTGTTACCGGTTCACAGGGGGTCAGCCTTGTTTACGATTTCGCCCTGAGCCGGGAAGGCAATCAGCTTGTCGCCATTCTGGGGGCAGGCGGCGCAAACCCGCAGACCAAGGCCTTCCTTCAGGGGCGTCTGGCCCAGCTCGCTTTCATCAGCCAGGGCGCCGACTCCATTAGTCAGGGGGTTATGAGCGCCTTTCACGGGCTTGCCCCTGACTTTGCCTATGACCTGGTGCCCTTCTTCATCACTCAGGGCGGCTGGAGCCGCTACGACACAGGCTCGCACATAGATGTTGAGGGCGTGGGCATTACCACCGGGCTTGCCTGGCGCGGGCAAACCCGCTGGGGCGCGCCGGCGCTGGCGCTCTTTTTTGAAAGCGGCTGGGGCAACCATAAAACCCACCTGAACACACAGGCAGCTACAGGCAGAGGAGACCTCGCCTACTACGGCGGCGGCCTTCTGGGGCATTTCGACTTCAACCCGTTCGGCCCGGGCAACTTCTGGGCCGAGGCCTCATTCCGGGCAGGGCACAGCGATCTCAGCTTCAGAAGCGGCGATATTCGCGATGCGCTGGGCAGAACCGCCGATTTCAATTCATCAGCCCCCTATTACGGTCTGCATGCCGGTTTCGGCTATGACATGAAACTTAATCAGTCATTGGGGCTTGGGCTCTACAGCAAATATTACTGGACGCATCTGGCCGGTGATGAGGAGAATATTCTCGGCGACAAGTTCCATCTCGATGCCGTTGACTCCCGGCGCTGGCGCAACGGCCTGCGCCTGAGCTTCGACATACCCGCTCAGGAGTATGTTCTGGAGCCCTTCATCGGGGCGGCCTATGAATATGAATTTTCCGGAACCGCCAAAGGTTATGTGCATGGGCACGGTCTGGATGAACCGAGCATCAGGGGCGGCAGCGCCATCGGCGAGGCTGGCCTGAGCCTGTATCCCTCAGATCATGAGGGCCTGTCTGTTGACCTGGCCCTTACCGGCTACACGGGCAGACGCGAGGGCATATCGGGCGACCTCCGCCTGAAATGGGAGTTTTAGTTTTCCCACCGGCATAGTGCAACACCCCCCGGGGCATGCCCCGGGGGGTGTTTACTGTAAAGAAACAGTAAAGACGTTGAAATATTTTCTTTTTGCGGTAATTCATCAGGTACCGGACAAGATTTCAGTGAATTGCGGCAGGCGGATGTTTTAAATTTTTTTCATAAGGTTTACAGATGCTCCAGAGTTCTTTGCTCCCCGAAAATCAGATGAAAAACCGGATGATCGGCTATCTCATGGTTCTGGTGGCGTTAAGCTGCTGGGGCCTGATCGGCCCGCTGGGCCGGTTCGGTCTGAACGCCGGGCTGGAGCCTATGGAAGTTGCCTTCTGGCGGGCTGCAGTGGGGGGCCTGTTCTTCGGCATTCATGCCGCGGTAAGCGGGAAGTGGCGCATTGATATAAAAAGAAGAATTATTTTCTGCCTCTTCGGCATTCCGGGTGTGGCAGTTCTGTTTTTTGTCTATCAGGTGGGCGTGAAGGAAGCAGGCGCATCCATGACCGCCATTTTGCAGTATACCGCGCCGATATGGGTGGCTCTGTGGGCCTGCCTGTTCTTCAAAGAAGTCATCACCCGCATCAAGGCGCTCAGCATTGCCCTTTCCATTGGGGGCGCCGCCATGGTCTGCCTCTCAGGCGGCGGCCTGCCTCAGGGCGCCTCTATGCTGGGGCTGCTGGCCGGGCTGGCCTCCGGTTTTCTCTATTCCCTGCATTTTTTGTTTGCAAAAAAATATTTGCACGATGTTTCGCCCGTCACCCTTTATATGCACATTCTGCCGGTAGGCGCGCTCTGCATGCTCCCCTTCATTGATTTTCAGATTCAAACCAAACCGCTTATTGGCGTGTGGCTACCCACGCTGGCCCTGGGCTTTTTTACGGCCTGGGTCGGTTTCCTGGGCTATGCCGAGGCGCTTAAAAGGCTTGCTGTTACTCAGGTAGCGGTTACAGCTACTCTTGAACCCTTTGTGGCCGCATTTTTTGCCTTTATCTGGTGGGATGAAAACTTCCCGGCCCTGGGCTGGGTTGGCGCGGCGCTGGTGGTTGCGGCCGTGATTATGAGCATAAATCCGGCAGGAGCGCATACAGACAAAAGCTGACTCGTTCAAACAAAAAGCCCTGAGAGATTCAGGGCTTTTTCATTTTCGTATACAAAGCAATTGATGCGTAGGTCAGCCTTTCAGCACATGATAAGACCGCACATGCTGAAGAGGAAAAAATCTGTGCTCCCCATCCGCATCAATGGTTTCAAGCGTATTCCCATCCACCACGCCATAGCTTCGGCAGGGCACAACCTGATTGCCGCCGCCGAGGAAGTGGATAACCAGCCTGACAGGTGAACCGCCGCTTTCCCACTTCCGGTTTTCAAGCTGCATCTCAATTTCCCCGGCCAGATTCGTTTCCCAGGCAAGAAGCGCATCTTCACGATTGGGAATATTGTCGTGCTGAGGGCAAAGCCCCACTTTCTGGCTGTCAGGCGCAGGGGTAAGACCCGCGATCCAACCGCCGGATGAGTCTTTGCCGCAAATAAAACAGGGGATCATCATTTCTGCTCCTGTACTCTTATCAGGCTGTGTACACAGAAAATGACTGACAGAGCGCTTTGCATATGACTATGCATCAACTGATACTGTTAGCAGCGTCATATAAAGTTATTCTTTCTTACCCCTTTAACCTAATGGAAGATTGCTGATATGCTCAGCCATACTGGTAATTGGAGCAGCCCCTCTTGCCCAAAAGTTAAAAAGTTGTCTACCTTCATTGAATATAGGTCATCCGTAAGAACCATAAAATCCGGAAGGTCCGGCAACTGATTAAACCTGGGTTAAAACATCCGCGGTTGAACGCTAAGCAACACCGTGGAGCTATGACACAGCTTTTTACAACACCTGGCCCCGGGACATTGTTAAATTAAAATTCTGTTTTCAACGCAGGTTAACAATGCAGTATCTGCTGCTGTAAACCAGACTATCCCTTTCATCATGAATGAACTTTACGATATCGGCAAACACATCATCGGCTATCATATCTGAGTGTTCCTCATCGCTCAAACATTCGATGGTGCACATAACATGCTCTTTTAACTTTAAATTTATTTTATCTTCCTGTTCAACATGATCCAAAAAGACAACATCATCTAAAAAAATGACCGTTTCTCTATGATCCCTGTCATTAACATAAATGTGTTTTCTGGCCATAAGTTCCTCCTGATTGTTTATCGGCACATTGCCTTCCAAAAGAAGAAGTTGGGACGTTTAATCATTTCTCTGGTACACAGCCTTCCATTAAAGGGGATTTAATATACTTTGCACACGATTTTTCGTCAACTACTGTAACTAATTGTCCAATGTGATAATATTAATCAAATTTGGCTCACACCGGCATGGAGCCGAGGTCGGGCTCGGAAACGTTCATTATTACAATTAACCCAAAGATGTAAGGGCAACATGAAAACTAAATTTATTTTTATTACTGGCGGGGTATTGTCTTCTCTCGGAAAAGGCCTGGCGGCCGCGTCCATCGGCGCACTGCTCAAGGCCAGAGGCCTCAAGGTCACCATCCAGAAGTTTGACCCTTACATCAACGTTGACCCGGGAACCATGAATCCCCTGCAACACGGCGAGGTATTCGTCACTGATGACGGCACTGAAACCGACCTGGACCTTGGGCACTATGAGCGCTATCTCAACGTCTCCATGTCCAGGAAAAACAGCTACACCTCAGGTAAAATTTATAACACGGTCATCAGCAAAGAAAGGCGCGGAGATTATCTGGGCGCCACTGTGCAGGTAATTCCGCATATTACCGATGAAATCAAGGCCTGCGTACTGGCCCTGGCCGCCGATAATCCGGACGGCGCCCCTGATGTGGCCATTATCGAAATCGGCGGCACGGTGGGAGATATTGAAGGGCTGCCCTTCCTTGAGGCTATCCGCCAGTTGCGCGGCGAGTTGGGG
>JAFQMU010000054.1 GCA_017421085.1 Desulfovibrionaceae bacterium
ATAGTATTTTATTATACTCATCTGTTTAATTTGTACTCTAGAGGTGAAAATGCTTCAGAAAATGAAATCTGACAAGAAAAGTTTACGGAGTTATTTTCGCTTTTCAAAATTTTTTCGACATCCTGAAGGAATGCTGTCTGCACCGGATACGGATGAGCGGCATTGTGAGCTGTTGAGTTCAGAGCAGATGGATATATATGCCTGCACCTTGGCAAAAAAACACAGTATTTCCCAACGCCGCCGTTCAGATCGCCTGCTGAGCCGCCTGACTGATAATGAGCAGGCTCTGGGAGAGTGCCGGGAAAAATTTCTGGCAGCTTCCGGTTCCGGCGCCAGGCCGCATATCGGAGCTGCGGGAGAATGGCTGCTTGATAACTACTGGCTGGTGGAAGAACAGATCTCGGCTATTAAAAAGAACATGCCCCGCCGCTATATTGAAGAACTGCCGCAGCTTGATTCCGGCCCCTGCGCGGGGCTGCCCAGAGTATATGACATTGTGTTTGAACATATTTCCCACAATGACGGTCACCTCGACATAGGAGCGTTTCATCGTTTCATCATGGCCTATCAAAGCGTCAGCCCTCTGCAACTGGGGGAGTTGTGGGCCATGCCTTTGCTTCTCAGGCTGGCGCTCATTGAAAATTTACGCAGAATTTCAACCGCAATCATTGCCGCCTGGCAGGATCAGAGGCTGGCTGTGCAATGGGCCGACATTATTGCGGCTGCTGCCGCCAAGGATGGCAAGGGTCTGTTGGCCATTGCTGAAATGGCAGCCTCCAGGCCGCCTCTGAGCAGCGCCTTTGTCGCTGAGCTTGCCAGATGTATGCAGAGCCAGGGGGCAAATTACATTTCGCCGCTCACTTGGATTGAAGAGCTGCTTGCTCCGCTTGAGCTTGATGCCGATGGGCTGATTCAGCAGGATACCAGGCGGCAGGCCGCCGCTCAGGTAAGTATTTCCAATACGCTGAACGCCCTCCGCATAATCTCCGCCCAGAACTGGCGGGAATTTGTGGAGAATGCAAGCCTGGTCGAGCAGACACTGAGGGCGGATCCGGCAGGGATTTATCAGAATATGGATTTTGCCACCCGCGACCATTACAGACATGCGGTAGAGCAGCTTGCCCGCCGTTACCGGATTTCTGAGCTGGAGCTTGCAGAAAAAGCTTTAAAGTTGGCCGGAAGCAACAGTCTGTCGGTAGAGGCGCTTGCCCGTGCCCAGCAGGACGGCGCAACGGAAGTAAGCGCCCATGTAGGCTACTACCTCATAGATGAAGGGCAAAATCTTCTTCAACTGGAAGTGCTGGGCGCTCAGGGGGGCAAAGGGGGCAGCGCAAACCCGGCTGATTTGAAAAGGCCCCGCTATTTTGTTTTTTATCTTGGCTTCACGCTGGCTGTTACCGGCTTGTTTGTCTGGCCTTTTTTTTATGTGCTCAAACAGAATCATTGGTCTGAAGCAGGCATGCTTTTGGCGATTATCCCGGTGCTGCTTGTTACCAGTCAGCTGGGGGTCAGGCTGGCAAACTGGCTGGCTTCGGGTCTGGTGCCGCCCGATTTTATGCCGCGTATGGATTACCATGGAGGTATCCCTTCCGAAATGCGGGCTCTTGTGGTTATTCCGGCAATACTGGATCGGAAAAGCAACGTAGAAAAACTGACTGAGCGGCTGGAAGTTCACTTTCTGGCCAACAGAGATGAAAACATTCAATTTGGCCTGCTCACCGACTTCAAGGATGCCCCCCGGGAAGATATGCCGGAAGACTTTTCTCTTCTGGAGCTGGCCGTTGAGGCTATTGACCGCCTGAACGCCAGATATCCCAGCCGAACAGTGGACAGATTTTTTTTGTGTCACCGTGCCCGGGTCTACAACCGCTCCGACGATATTTGGATGGGCTGGGAACGGAAAAGAGGAAAGCTCTCCGAGTTCAACAGGCTGCTTCTGGGAGCGGAAAAGTCGGAACATTTTTTATTGATACGCGGCAATACTCTTAAGCCGGCGCAGGAATTGTCCGCTGATGGAGAAGTGCATCCGCCCCGCTATGTAATCACTCTGGATGCAGACACGCAGCTGCCCCGGGATGCCGCCTGCCGGATGGTGGGGGCCATGGCCCACCCGCTCAACTGGCCTGTTTTTAACCGTGAAGGATGTGTTGTTTCAGGATATGCGCTGATGCAGCCCAGGGTCGGCACCACTCTGGTAAGCGCCATGCAAACAGCATATGCTTCTCTGCTTTCTCACGATCCCGGCGTTGACCCCTACACCAACGCCGTATCTGATATATATCAGGATTTATTTAATCAGGGTTCATACGTAGGCAAGGGTATTTATGATATTGAAGCATTTGAAAATGCGCTAAATAATCGTTTTCCTGATAACAGCATCCTGAGTCATGACCTGATAGAAGGGTGCTTTGCGCGTTCCGGTCTGATCGCCGATCTGCTTTTATTTGAAGATGCACCCGCCAGCTATGCTGCCGATGCGGCCCGGCGCCATCGCTGGATTCGCGGTGACTGGCAGCTCCTGCCCTGGCTTATGCCGTTCATCCCTGTCCGGGATGGGAAACGGGTAAAAAATCCGCTTTCTCCGCTTTCCTTATGGAAGCTTGGCGACAATCTCAGGCGCAGTCTGGTCGCCCCCGCCTTGCTCATGGCCTTTATTACGGGTTGGTTCGGAACCGGTCAGCCTCTGTTCTGGACACTGGCGCTTCTCAGCCTGATATTTGCATTGCCTGTATTTGATTTCCTGTTGGGGCTTTTTCACAAACCGTCCGATATCCCTCTGCTCAGATATCTGGAAGCCGCATTTAATCATCTGGGACTGCAACTGGTTCGCAGCTTTTTTACTCTGGTATGGCTGGCCAATGAGGCTGCGCTGAGCCTGGATGCTGTTTTACGCACTTTGTGGCGGTTGCTTGTGAGCAGAAAACATATGTTGCAGTGGAGTCCTTCTGCCGATACAGAACGCAACAGTCCCAAAACACTGCCGGGAAATCTGCGGAATATGCGGGGCGGGCTGCTGGCGGCAGGCATATGTCTGGCCGGTCTTTATATAAATGATCAGGCCTGGGGAGCGGCTCTGCCCATTATCCTGCTCTGGCTGGCGGCGCCGCTGCTTGCCTGGAAGCTGTCAAGGCCCCGGCTGGAAAGAAAATTCTGTCCTGCCCTTGAAGATAAAAATTTCCTGCGCAGGATAAGCCGCAGAACCTGGGCATTTTTTGAGTATTATGTCAATGAGGAAAACAATTGGCTGCCCCCCGACAACGTGCAGGAGCGTCCGGAGCTGACCGTTGCGCAGCGCACCTCTCCCACCAATATCGGGCTCTCCATGCTGGCTCATCTTGCCGCTCATGATTTTTGCTACCTGAGCGTCGACCGCCTGCTGAGTCGTCTTGAAAAGACCGTGACCTCCATGTTCAGGATGCAGCGCCACCGCGGA
>JAFQMU010000055.1 GCA_017421085.1 Desulfovibrionaceae bacterium
AAGGGGGATGCCTCCGTCCCGTTCCGCATCAACCTGCCCGCTCTCAGCTTTAAATAATTTGGGAGATTCAGCCGAATGCGGGCATTATGCGCTGAAAAGATTTGATTTAAACGGCGTAAGGATTGACAGTTCTGTCACAGGCTCAACAGAGGAAGAATCAGATACTCGCCTGATGTCTCTGCTTCAGGCCGGGGCGTATTTTGTTTCGCCTTCCTCCTGGCTTGCGGGAAGAATTAAGAAAGCAACCGGAATTTCCTGCAGGCTTATTCCCAACGGAGTGGAGGAAAATCCTCATAATTTTAAAGTTGCCCGCGAACGGCTTGGCCTGTCCGTCAATGCCCGAATGGTTCTGTTTGCCGCCCACGGGGGGCTGCGCGCAGGTTTGAAGGGAGCCGGGCGTTGGACGCGAATCTGGGAGCAAATCAAAAAGGCCGTACCTTCAGCAGTTTGTTTTATGGTAGGCGGCGAAAGCATGCGCCGGGGGAATGATTTGCTTGAATGGCCTTATGTTGACAGAGAAAAAATGGCTCTGCTCATGGCTGCCGCCGATCTGCTGGTCTATCCCTCGCTGGCGGATAATCATCCTCTGGTGGTTCTGGAAGCAATGAGCGGGGGAACTGCTGTGAGCGCATACAGCGTTGGAGGCATACCTGAGCAGATCAGGCATGCCGAAAACGGGCTGCTTGCCCCTTTGCATGATGAAGCGACCCTGATTGCCAACAGCATTCGTATGTTAAACTCTTCTTTGCTTTTGCATAAAATGGGCTGGTCTGGAAAGGAGCTGTGGCGTAGACATTTTCAGGCTGACTGCATGGCCCGCAGGTATGCCGGTCTGTATGATGAACTCTGCTTTGGTCAACGGGGGTAAGGAATATGGGCTGGTTTGAACTTTTCCTGCCTCTGGCTGCTCTGGCTCTTGATTTGATTTTTAAAGATTTCCGCAGTTTTCCTCACCCTGTTCAGGGCGTAGCATGGCTCGCCGACAGGCTTGAACCAAGGGCGCGGCGTTTTGAATCCAGGGGCCTGGTGTGCCTGCCCGGCATTGCAGAGCTGCAAGCCGGGTTCTTATCAGGCGGAGCCTGCCTTGCAGTTATTCTTATTGTTACCGGCGGGGCGGTCTTTATTTTGGGAGAGCTGCCTTTTGTCGGAATCATATTGACAGTTTATTTTGCCTATGCGGGGCTTGCCCTTGGCGGCCTGCTCCGGGAGGGGCGCATTGCCCTTGGCGCTGTGATGCAGGGTGAAATTTCTGAAGCAAGACAGGCTGTTTCCATGCTTGTC
Source organism: Desulfovibrionaceae bacterium (assembly GCA_017421085.1). Classification (GTDB taxonomy): domain Bacteria; phylum Desulfobacterota; class Desulfovibrionia; order Desulfovibrionales; family Desulfovibrionaceae; genus RGIG1962. Next base: position 1,282 of record JAFQMU010000055.1, read on the forward strand.
AGCCGGGATCTTTCTCAGGCTGACCGTCCCGTCTTACTTAAAACTCTGGCTGAAACATTGAGTGAAAACTTTAACGATGCCCTGATTGCCCCGTTTTTTTGGCTGTTGACCGGCGGGCCGGTTGGTCTCTGGATGTATAAGGCGGTCAGCACCATGGACTCTCTGTGGGGATACCGCACTGAGAAATGGCGTTATCTTGGATTTGCAGCGGCCCGTTTTGATGACTTGCTGGCTTTTATTCCAGCGCGTCTTTCTTCCTGGTTGTTATGTTTTTTTTCTCGCTTTGTTCCACATTTCGGTCGTTGGCCGGGCTATGCCAGGGTGAAGGCGGATGCATTAAAAATGGAAAGTCCGAATGCGGGGTGGGGTATGGCCGCCGCAGCATGGCTGCACCATGGTCAGATGGGAGGCAGAGCGGTTTATTTCGGAGAAGTTAAGGAAAAGCCTTTATTAGGTCCGGGAAATGATGATAAAAGCAGCGGCTTTGAATGGAATGAAGAAAAAATTCGTAATCTGCTTCGCCATATCAAGATAGCAGGCATAGGGGGGTGTATCTTGATGTGGGGAGTTTGGTGTCTGTTCCGGCTGATTTTTTCTGGTTGAGCTGAAACCGTTGGTATATTTATTTTTGAGAGTATTAACAAGTGATGGTCTTTAAGAAAAGAATGATATTTTCAATATGTTCCATAAAAACATCATTACAAAGTCAATACTCTCTTGTTTTTAAAGGGAAATCCATAAAAAAGGCAGAGACATGGCGGCGCCATGCCTCTGCCTTCAGAGAGTTTTTATCTGTGTCAGGCGGGAAGCAGGCCCATGCTTCTCAGCTCGTTTACTATACGCAGGCAGGTTTCGGCCCGGTTCAGGGTGTAGAGGTGAATGCCGGGCGCCCCCCATTCCAGCAGCTGCCGGCATTGTTCAATGGCAAAATGAGTGCCTGCCTCTCTAACTGCTTCAGCGCCTCCCTGGTTATGGGCCTCTTCAAGCTGGAAGAAAAGCTTGCCCGGCATATTGGCTCCGCACATGGAGAGAGTGCGCCGCAGCGATTCCATGCTCAGCACCGGAAGCACTCCGGGGATGATAGGGGTCATAATTCCCAGTGAATTCAGGCGTTCAACCAAATCAAAATATTCACGAACATCAAACATCAGCTGGGTAATTACAAAATTTGCCCCGGCCTGAATTTTCTGCTGGGTGAACTTGCGGTCGGCCTGAAATGACTTCGATTCCGGGTGGGGGTAGGGGTAGGCTGCCACCCCTACGTCAAAGCCGGGGTGTCTGCTGCGCACATAACGCACCAGGTCGGAAGCATAGGTAAATTCCGAGCTCGACCAGTCATAGGCTTCTCCCCGCGGCGGATCTCCCCGCAAAGCCAGGATATTTTCTATTCCGGCTTCTTTCAGGCTGTTGAGGAAGGCATCAATTTTTTCTTTGTTGGATTTTACACATGTAAGATGCACCAGAGTTTCCAATCCCAGCTCTGAGTGCAGGTGGCGCGCTACATCAAGGGTATTGTCCTGAGTTGAGCCCCCGGCTCCGTATGTGATGGAAACAAACTTGGGGTTGACTTCGGCCAGACGTTCAACAATCTGATAGAAAGCGGGCCACTGTTCGCGCTCGCGCGGCGGAAAAAACTCAAGGGAGCAAAATGGTTTTTGACAGTTTTTCAGTTTGTCGGAGATTTTCATATTTCCCCCTGCTGACGGTGTGAGAGAATTATTTTAAATGCCTTCAGAGATTTTTGCAATCCCATATATGACAATATCAATATAACCTGATATATGCGGGATGGCAAGTTGTTTTAAGTTTTTTTGCAATCTTCAAAGCGTTGCGTTGCATATTTGCCCTTAAACAGATTTTGACGTAAAATCATTTCTGAAAATACGCGGAGATGTAATGCGCTTGCTGTCCGTTAAATATATTTGCACATTCCTGTTTGCTTTCCTGTTTACGGGGCTGAGCACATTTCCGTGTGCAGCCAGAACTCTGCTCTGGAGCAGCCTGGAACCGGGAATTGAAAGCTGCGAATCAGTTTTACCGCTTGGCAGCTATCGGGGCAAGGAAACAAGCGTTGTTTCGGTTGTCATGCTCAGGCTTAACCCCACAATGGTTGACTTTGAGCTGCTTATGGCCTCAGAGCAGGGAGAGGCCCGCACCCTGGAGGACTGGGCCAGCAAACATGAGCTTTTAGCGGCGATTAACGCCAGCATGTATTTGCCGGATGGGCTCACCAGCACCGGATATATGCGCCGTGACCTGCATGCCAACAACAGCAGGGTGGTTAATTCATTCGGGGCTTTTTTTGTGGCCATGCCCGACAGTGCGGTTTTGCCCAGGGCGGCGGTGCTTGACAGGCAGCAGGATAACTGGAAAGAACTGCTGCCTCATTATAAAATTGTAATTCAGAATTTCCGTATGCTGAGCCCTGAAGGCGCTCCATTATGGAACAGTGTCGACAGGCCTTTCAGCATATCTGCGGTGGGGGAAGATGTAAACGGCAATATCCTGTTCATACATTCATCCCGTCCGGTTGCTGTCAAGGATTTTGTAAAGGGTTTGCTCACCATGCCTTTGGGAATCAAGCGGCTGATGTATGTTGAAGGAGGGCATCAGGCCGCAATGCTGGTAAATACCCCCGCTCAAAAGCGGGTATGGACAGGGAAATATTCTCCGCTGCTGCAAATCGGAGGAATGGCCCTGCTGCCTAATGTGCTTGGCGTAACCCGCAAACAGTGAAAATTAAACCTGAATTGAGGAAGCAATATGCCTATCTATGAATATGAATGTAATGATTGTTCTGAAATTTTTGAAACTCTGGTGCCCAGACCGACAGATAAAAGCGAGCCTTGCCCAGCCTGCGGCTCGGAAAATACTCGGAAGCTGCTGTCGGTAACCTCGGGGATTATCGCTCAGAGCGCCTCTGCACCCGCCTGTCCCGTTTCAGGGATGGGGTGCCCTGGGGGTATGCCCGGCGGAAGAAGACCCTGCGCAGGTTTGAGAGGTGCATTTGGCGGGGGCAGCCGTAGAGGCGGAGCGGGCTTTCCGGGGGCCGGCATGCCCGGACCCATGTAGGCCTTCGGGAGCCGGGCATGAAGCCGATATCTGAAAATCTGCTGACAGGCATTCGTAAAATATTGGTATTGCAACAACGCCAGATTGGGGATGTGCTGCTGGCGACTCCAGCTATTGAATTGCTGAAAAAGCGTTTTCCTGAGGCTGAGCTGCATGTGTTTACAGAAAAAAAGTGCATCCCCATGCTCAGCGGCAACCCGGATATCAGCCGGATATGGGCGATTGATAAAAAGGAATTGAACAGTCTGGGTAAAGAAATTGCTTTTTACCGCAAGGTAGCGGGGGAAGGCTTTGATCTGGTGATTGACTTTCAGCAGCTGCCCCGTTGCCTGTGGGTGGTGTTTTTTTCCCGTTCTCCGCTGAAAATCTCCTACACGCCGCCATGGTACCGGCGTTTTCTTTACAGTCATTGGATGGATTTAGCGGATAATACTTACTCAGCCCACAAGAAAGCCGGTATTCTTGAGTTGCTTGGCATTGCCTGGAAGGGTGAAAAGCCGCGTCTGTATCTTTCAGAGGCAGAAATTAATGCGGCTGGGCGCATTCTTGCTGAAAGCGGCCTTGCCCCTGGCCAGCGTCTGGTGACTCTCGACCCGACCCATCGGAGGATTACTCGTCTGTGGCCGGCCCGTCATTTTGCCCGGATGATTGACATCTGTTTTGAAGCCGCGCCTGATTTGCGCTTTCTCCCTTTATACGGGCCGGGAGAGGAGGCTGAAATTGAAGAATTGGTCGCCCTGGTAAAGCACAAGACGGCTGTAATTCAAAGCCCCCGTATGCTGGGGTTGCGCGAGGCCGCCGCCTGCATGCAGCGGGCCGCGCTGCATGTGGGCAACTGCTCAGCGCCAAGGCATATGGCCACTGCTGTGGGCGCCCCCACTCTGACTGTGCTGGGATCAACCGATATTTATTGGGATTATCCTTCTTCGCAGCATAGAAACATTTTTCTGGGAGCTCCCTGCCAGCCCTGCAATAAAAATGAGTGCAGCAAAGGCATTTTTTGTCTGCAAGACCTGAAGCCGGAGCGTGTGGCCGCCGAGGCCCTGAAAATGCTGGAGGAAACCAGCAATACTTGAGGTTGGAGATGGATTATCTGAAAGAGGTATGTAAGGAAGACCAGACGGTCAACAACCTGTTTAATACTCTTGGGGTGAAGGTCGTATCGGTCAGCAGTGAAGAATGTATGCTGCGCCTGCCGGTAACTCCTGCAGTTTTACAGGGAGCGAAAAAAGTTGCAGGCGGGGTGATGGCTGCACTTGCGGATGAAGCAATGGCGCACTGCGTCATTGCCAATCTGAAAGCGGGAGAAGTTACCGCTACTATTGAAATGAATATCCGCTACCTGCGTGGGATTGCAGAGGGAGAGCTGTTTGCGGCCGGGCGCATTATAAGGCGGGGGCGCACCATCATTACCACAGAAGCGGAAATCAAAAATGGAGAAGGTGTGCTCCTGGCTACGGCCGGCGCGTCTTTCTGGGTGGGGCAGGCATGAAATTCAAGCCGTTCCGATAAAGGCAGAGCGGCTTGAATTTAGTTCAGGTCAATGAATATCACAGGCTGAGCCGTTCAGCTGTCAGTTCCTTCATCTGTATGGGGTCACTCATCTCTGCGGCTGATGCCCCTGCCGATAGATGTAGCCCCCTTGACCACCATCAGCAAAGCAATAATCATGCCCCCCCACAGCCAGGGCGGGGCTGACCTGAATGAAAAGGTGTATCCGTGTTGAGAGAGCATGCCGAAAAGAGCTGCCGGATGATAGGCGCTCATATACATAAGCAGCCAGGTAAACCCGGCGCAGCCGATGCCGAGAAGCACAATTCCCAGTTTTAATGTTTTGTTCATACTTTCAAGCGAATCTGGTTCAGTTTTAATGCTGCTGAAAGCAGGCGGTATCCTGGCCACACAGTGAACAGATGTTGCCGGTCTCGGCAAGCCGACTGTGCCATTGCTATGATTAGTATACTTCAGCTGATAAATCAAGAAGAAGAGCAGCCTGAGGAACAGGCTGAGTTGCCGATGAATGCAGCGTCTTTGTCTGCTGGGCATACAGTTTTGATTCTGAGCCCATCAGCCAAAATTTATGGAGGATAAAAGCCGTTCAGCTTGCATTTGACAGTTCAGTTGTTTAAAAATTCAGTAATATCAGATAGTTATATAAAGAGGGATGAATAGAAAAAATTTTTTGATAACCATTGACATGCAGGTCAAAATAAATATAATCCGCCTCGATTCCAGCCCGGACTGGTTGACCGAAAGTCAGTCAGGCATTTGGAAAAAACGTGAATTTGCAAAAAGGATAGATTTTTGCAAAACGTGGAAGTTTCCACTCGGAACTTTTGCATAGAGCGTATTTTCAGGACGTCTGGCCGGTGAGCAGTACGGGAGCAGTGGTATCTCACGGTGCATATAGAGGGCCGTGAATTTTTTTAATATTATTTATTCATTTTATTAAGGAGTTTGTCATGAGCATCGTATTCTGCATTATTTCCGCTTGGGTTATGTTGGCCGGCAGCGCAAAGAATCTCGCTTCGTCTCATAAATAAGCCGGGCAGTCGTCTAACCGAAATTAAAAACGCGGTCTTTTGACCGCGTTTTTTTTTGTTTCCAGGGTTTGGCTGTCGTAGCAGCAGGGGCGTTTCACAGCATCAGGCGTTTTGCACCTCAGAGGCAAGCAGCGCCTCCACCTCTTTTAATCCGGCTTCTACCAACTGAACATATTCCTCATTTACAAACATTTGTCTGATCAGAGCAATTCTTGTGGTTTGGCTTTGATATTCAGGGCAGTTTTCAAGCAGCTTCTGCCAGGCAATTCTCGTTTCATCCTTGAGACCAAGATAAACGGAAGATATGCACCGGACTATCCATGCCCCGATGTGCTTGGGCGTGTTTATTTTGCAGGCTTCATCGAAAGCCGTCTGATAATCCTGTCTGGTAAAGTAATAGATGGCCAGAGTGCTGTGACACCATGAGGGTGTGGACGGGTTCATATTCTGTACTTTATGGGTGAGTTCAAGGGCCCTGTCCCACATCCCAAGAAAGCCGTACCAACTCCCCAAGGCTGTGAGCGTATTACTTTCCCGCGGGTTGACCGCGATTGCCTTTTCAGCAAACTCCACATATTTTTCTGGGTTGTTGCGCACAAAGCAGTTAAGCGCCATGGTTTGCAGGGCAAGCTGGTGTTGCGGGTCAAGCAGAAGAGCCCGGGAAACTGTATCCATCGACTTTTCCAAAGGCTGTTCCAGGGTGTTGTAACACATCTGCCAGTCTTCTGCATAAAGGTCGGCCAGTATGGCCAGCAGGTCCGGATTGTCGGGGTAAATGTTTATAGCCCGCTCAACAGTCTCCAGAACAAGGATAAACGACTCTTTGGTGAGCAGGTTAAGCCAGCTTGAATAAAGAATCATGGCCTCATCAACTGCTGAGTCTGTCTTTTTGGCTGCCGTATATTCCTTGAGCAGGGTGTGGTTGATTACTCCGAATTCTCCGGCAATTTTATAAATTATTGCCTCTGCAATTTCATCCTGCAATTGGAATCTGCTGGCAGAGCCCAGCTCATAATCAAATTTTTCCGTCCAGATATTATAGTGGGTAGTTGTGTCGCGCAACACCGCCCACAGGCGAAGCTGCTCGTCTTCAATCTGGATGCTGCCCCCCAGCACAAAGCGCGCCCTGTGTTTTTCAAGCAGAGGTTTCAGCTCTTCTTCTGTGGGCGTGGGGCAGGGAGTCAGCATTGTGGAAAACTGAAAATCAATGACATTTAAATTATAAAATCTGGACAGGTTATAGGAAATTTCCTTGAGCAGGGCGGCGCTGAATTTTTCCGCCTCCAGGTCATTCCCGATATTTTCAAAGGGCAGCAGCAGAATCGTGCCTTTGGCTTTCAGCTGTTCAATAGTAAGACCTTCTTCGGAATTTCCCGCTGAATGTTTGGAATCGGAAGGAGAGCGGGAAAAGAGAGCCGCATATCCGCCTTTGGGAATGCTTATGCGAATGGGCGCCTGTGGATTTTCCAGATAATAATGATCCAGTTTACTGCGCAGCCTGCGTGCTTCCGTTCTGATTAACGGGTTGAGGCGCGAATCAAAATTATCACCCAGATCAAACACTTCCAGCGCGATGGTATAGGCTTTGAGTGACTCTGCCTTACCGGCCAGAGATGTTTCAACTATATAAGTAAGAAAGTTTTTTATTCTCTGTGAATTGGCGAAGTCTGGGCTGGAAAGCACATCGTTGAGATGCCTTCTGACTTCATCCGGAGTAATACCTCCCATATTCCCCCCGTCAGCCATTTAATTGTTTTTTTCACCACTGCAATTCAGTGTAAGAATAATAGCTTATTTATGCAAGTAAAATAATTTTTTGCTGTCGGCAGCTTGCGTCAAGATTATTTTACATATGACTGTAAAACAGTATTCACTTATTATCAGG
>JAFQMU010000002.1 GCA_017421085.1 Desulfovibrionaceae bacterium
CGAACTTTCCGCCCGGTCATTCAATAATGCCGCCCCCCAGAATGAACCCGTCAGGATGGTAAACTGCCGCAAGCTGCCCTTTTGCCGCCGGGGCCTGGGGTTCTGCGTAGGAGATATGCATTTTCCCATCGACAATGCGCACACGGGCCGGCAACGCCTTTTGCCTGTAGCGCAATCTGACCAGCAGCTGTTCAGGCCAGAGATTGAAAGGAACGTAAAAATTCAGCTGCCCAGCCATGCACTCCCAGGATTTCAGCTCTCCGGCAGGACCAACCATCAAAGAATTGCGCTTTAAATCTTTTCCCAGCACATATAAGGGTTCGCTCCAGGCTATGCCCAGACCGCGGCGCTGCCCTTCAGTATATTGCCACACCCCTCTATGGCGGGCGATTTCTCTGCCGTTGCTCAGGCAGACCGGCCCTTCTCCCGGCAAAGCAGCCTTTCGCTCAAGCAAAAAGGCGCGGTAATCGTCATTGGGCACAAAACAAATCTCCTGACTTTCTTTTGGGACAGGAAGGGGAATGCCCAGCTCCCGCGCCTTTTGGCGTATCTCCGGCTTGCTTTTGCAGTGCAACGGGAAAACGGCCCGGCGCAGGCTTTCCGGCGGCACCAGAGCAAGAAAATATCCCTGATCCTTACTCTGGTCATGGGCAGGATAAATGACAATATATTCAGAGCCGCTTTCTCCCGCACAGGGGCGCCAGCGCCCCTTGCGCGCATAATGCCCGGTAGCAAGCCGGTCTGCGCCCAGCCTGAGAGCATGTTCGAGCAGGAGTCCGAACTTGAGCCGGGGGTTGCACAGTGCGCAAGGGTTGGGGGTAAGCCCGGCTGCATATGCTGCGATAAACGGCTGAACCACCTCCAGCTCAAACTGCCTGCGCAAATCAGCCACTTCCAGGGGAACGCCGATAAATTCACAGGCGCGTTGCAGCGCATTCAGCCTGACTTCACAATCAACGCCGTCAAGAAAACGGGCGTGCAGGCCGATAACCCTGTATCCGGCCTGAGCCAGCTCCCAGGCGGCCATGAGGCTGTCCAGACCGCCGGAAAGGCCAACGGCAACCGTTGAACCGGGAAGGATGTCGGGATTGGTATCTTCCATGCTTTTAACTTTATCCGGCCGGACTGCTTAAATGAACATGGCATCGCCGTATGAAAAAAATCTGTAGCCCCGCTCCACCGCCTGGCGATATGCCTCCAGAATACGCTCCCGCCCGGCAAGGGCGGAAACCAGCAGAAGCAGACTGGAGCCCGGCAGGTGAAAATTGGTAATCAGCCTGTCCACCAGCTTGAACCGATAGCCTGGATAAATAAAAATATCTGTCGAGCCGAAAAAGCCCTGATCCGACTTCAAACTGTCGGCCGCCCCTTCGAGAGCCCGAGCCGAAGTGGTGCCCACCGCCACCAGCGCACGCCCGGTCTGCCTGGCCTGTAAAACCAGATTTACAGTTTCCGCGGGAATATCCAGCCACTCCGCGTGCATTTGATGCCCGCGTATATCCTCTGCACGAACAGGGCTGAAGGTGCCGTAACCTACATACAGGGTCAGCTCCGCCCAGGTGTGCCCCAGCGCCGCAAGCCGCCGCCGCAGCTCAGGGGTAAAATGCAGCCCGGCTGTAGGCGCTGCCACTGCCCCCGCCTTGTCTGTACGGGAAAAAACCGTCTGATAACGCAGGGCATCATCCGCCGAACCGGGACGCCGGATATAGGGCGGAAGAGGCATTTCTCCCACAAGATTGAGGGCGTCAGCCAGATTCCCCTGCCAGACTATCCTTCCCGACATTTTCCCAAACTCTCCCCCTTTACCCGGATAAAAAACTATATTCCCCGGGAAGTCCAGCCTGCGCCCGGGGCGAAACTGCCGCGCCGGTCTGGCCAGCGCCTCCACCGCGGCGGAGTAAAAGCCTCCCCCCTCCTCTTCAATTTTCAACAGAGGGAGCGGGGTAAGCAACAACAGTTCCATTTTCCCCCCGCTGGGCAGAAAACCTTTCAGGCGGGCCGGAATTACCCTGACATTATTCGCCACCAGAAGCGAATTCCGGGGGAGCAGCTCCGGCAGGGCATTGAAAGGAAAATGACCGTCACCCTCACTGCCGCGCCCCAGAACCAGCAGGCGCGACTCTCCCCGCTTTTCCGGCGGGCTTTGGGCTATCTGACTTTCCGGCAGATCAAACTGATAGGAGCTTAATAAAAAATCGGGATGGACGACAGATTCACTGCTCATTGCGCAAACAACACCAGGACAGTAGCTAAGCGCTCTGAATTTTGTTAAATTGTTTTCAGAGCAAAACCGCTTCAAATGATTTCGCTCCGAGTGATTTTACACTGGATACCCGCATCAGGCAAGCATGACAAAAGATTTTACGGAAACAGATATTTCACTGCCGGCATTTCTTTTAAAGGAAATGGATATATTTTCCCGCCCCCCCTACCTGAGGGTGAGAGACCAGCTGCTGGCCATGCGCAGGGCTTCGCCTCAGGTTCTGCTGATTGAAGGGGGAAGCCGGACAGAACGGGTGGCAGCCGGGTTGCTCTGGGCCTGTCTGCTTAACTGTGAAAATGAACATGACGGCCTGCCCTGCCTGATCTGCTCCACCTGCAAACGCTTCATGCAGTCTGTGCACCGGGATTTTTTTGTCCTGGACGGGCGCGAAGAAAGCATTAAAATCGAAACAATACGCGAATGGGTGCGGCCGGTTCTGGGCGAACCGCCCAGAGAAGCCGAAAAACGGGTAATACTGATTGCAGAGGCTCAGGCTCTGGGCATTGAGGCGGCAAACGCCCTGCTCAAATCTCTGGAAGAGCCCCGCCCCCAAAACGCCTTTGTGATGACGGCTCCCCAACGTGAGCGCCTGCTCCCCACGCTGGTTTCCCGCTCCTGGACGCTCACTCTGCCCTGGCCTGAGCCGGGAAGGCGCACGGGCTGCTGGGAAGAAAAAGCCGGGCTGCTCATCCCACCGGGGGAAAACGAAACCCGAGAAGAATGGGAACTGGCCCTGGCCGGATTCTTAAAAAACGGCCGCGGTTGGTTTGGAAAAACCGGGGTCAAGGGGGCGGTTTCCCTGACAGTCGCTCAGGAACTTCTGGCCTGTCTGCAATCTGCCCTTGCCGCGACCCTGCTTTCCGGGGAGCGCCGGGCTGCCTCAGGCCCTCTGTACAAGGCAATGAGCGGGAGCATCGACAAGACCGTTGCCCGCCGGGCATATGAGGCTGTCGCTGTATGTCAGACCGCCCTGCAATACAGGGTTAACCCCGCTCTGGTTGTTGACTGGCTGGCCGTGCGCCTGTTTGTATGGATGGAAGAGCTGCGTCGCCGCAGACAGGGCTGAACTCCTTCCCCTCAGATGCGGTTCATCAGGCTGTTAATCAATAAACCAGACAGAATTTACTGCAAACCAGTCCGGGAACGCCCTAGCCTTTGTTCTTCCGCCCCAAAGCCTGGCGCAGGCGGTTGAGGGCAAATTCTCCCGGGTTATCGCCCGGGATATTTCCCAGCGGAATTTCCGCTCTGGCCATAGTCTGGTGCCCCCCTGCCGCACCAAACTCCCCAAATGCCTTTTGGGCAAGGCTGCCCACATTGCGGATACCATCACTGCGCAGAGTAACCACCATATAGCCGTTTTCCAGCCCGGCCACCACTGCCCAGCGCACCTCATGAATACGCATTAAAAAATCAACTGTAAGCACCAGCAAATCGGAATTGGGCACATTATTAAAAAAGATGAATTTGCCTGATCCGACGCTCTGAATGGAATTGAGGGCTTTGCTGAAAGGTTTTATCCAGGGCAGGAAAAACTCATTTCCTGAAATGCGGTTCAGCTTATCGTGGTCGGCCAGCTTGCTCAGACTGCGAAAAGCCCTGGCATCAGCGGGCATGGTTTTATAGGTAAAATTGCGCGTATCAACTCTGATTCCATAAAGCATGGCCGTAGCCAGCATTTTCCCGGGGCGAATACCCGCAGTTTTCAGATAGCCCATCAAAATGGTGGAGCAGGCCCCGTAGCGGGGGCGGACATCAATGAGCGCGTCAGGCGGAGAATTAAGTATTTCCGTCACCGGATGATGATCAATCACCACTGAAAACGGAATATCTGCAAATTCCGCATGGTGCGAAGGCTGAGAATCAACCACGGCAAACCGGGTATATCCGCCCGCCATTTCAGGTGAAAACATGGGCATTTTCACCCTGAGATAGGCCAGCAGCGAGAGATTGTCCGGGCGCTTGATTTCATTGATGCGGGCAAACGCAACCTCCCCTACCCGGTGGCTGAGCAGACGGCGCAGGGCCAGGGCGGAAGCAATGGCATCGGGGTCGGCCATGGTTAAAATCAGCCACTTGTCTTCTTTACTGCACAGCTTGAAAAGCTGTTCAATACTCTGCTGGTATAAGCTGCTTTTTTTCTGAACCATGATTCTGCCATGCCTGGCGTCAGGGTTGCACCGGTGCGGCGCCCCGTTTGCCGAAACGATTCACATATTTCCAGTAAATCCGCCCCAGCGGAGTTTCCGGGGGGATGTCCAGATGACCCAGCGGGCCCGGAGCCGGACCGGCGGCAGTCTGCACATAGGCAGAACAGCCGGCATGTCTGTGCCCGTTGTCAGCCGGTTTGGCGAAAATCCTGTCAAGCCCCTCACGCCCCTGCAACAGGCTTAAATGGATGCTGTCAAACTGCACCTGCTCCAGAAAGGCATTTACCCGCTCAAGCAGGTCTTCCCTCAGAAAAGACAGCTCCTGCAATGCAACATTGTCTTCCGCCCCTATCAGCAAAGTTGAGCCGCGCAGCCCCAGAGGGCGGGCAAAAGAGGAAAGCTCCGGCCCCATTACCATCTCCCAGTGCCGCCACAGCTCCACAAGCTCGCCGGGTCGCGCCTTTGGGCAGGCCGTCAGAAAACTCTCCACCAGCTCTGCAACGCTGAGTGCATCTTCACATTTGCGGCGGCCTGTTTTCTCTCTCATATCTGATTTTTATAATCGAGTGCATGCGAGGTCAAGAAAAAACATTCATCCACATTTATTGGAAACCTGCCACGGTTTGAATAAAGCAGGGGACTTGACTATATCAAGAATTCTTTATATATTACATTAGTTAACGTTGATATTAACCAAACGGCTGCAAACCGTTCCCAAGCTCGGAAGCAGCGGGCGCAGAAGACGGGCGGCTTCCTACTGGGAGCCTTCCAACCCTCAGGGAAAAATTTATGCTTTCCCCGCTGTCATAGAGAACGCCGGGTTGCAGACAGCATTTTAATCAGTCAATAACATGGTCAGTTCTGCATTAAGTTTATTCAAAGCGCTTTCCGATGAAACCCGCCTGCGCCTGATGGCGGTGCTGTCGGTATACGAATTGAGCGTGAATGAGCTTGTCAGCCTGATGAACATGGGGCAGTCGCGCATTTCCAGACACCTGAAAATCTTGAGCGATGCAGGTCTGCTCCAGTTCCGCCGCGATGGTCTGTGGGTATTTTATTCCTTTCCTGCTGAAGGGGATGTCAGGTCCTTCTGGCTGGCCATCAGAGAATATGTGCAGGGCAGCCAGGATTTGCAGCAGGTCATCAAGTCAGACCTGCTGCTTGCTGCGGGAATTGTGCAGGAACGAGCGCTCAGGTCACGCCAGTTTTTTGATTCCATTGCCGAAGACTGGGATGAAATCAGCCGGGAAATGCTGGCCGGCTTTGATTTGCCTGCCCGCATAATCGAGCTTGCGCCTGAAAGTGCGCTTGGGGTTGATCTGGGCTGCGGCACCGGATACATGCTTGAATGTCTGCTGAATAAATTTAAACGGGTCATCGGGGTTGACGGCTCCCCTCAGATGCTTGAACTGGCCCGGCGCAGGCTGGCTCCGTTTGGAGAAAGGGTATCGCTGCGCATCGGCGAACTGGAACATCTGCCTCTGGCTGACCGGGAGGCTGATTTCGCCCTGATCAGCATGGTGCTCCACCATCTGGAGGCCCCCCGGGCTGCCATCGGAGAAATTGAGCGGGCGCTCGCTCCGGGAGGCAATCTGATCATTGCAGACCTGCTTAAACATAAAAATGAAGAGATGCGTTCAAAATATGGCGACCGCTGGCTTGGCTTTGAACTGGAAGAGCTCGAGGCCATGCTGGGAGGTTTCAAAAAAATAAAAACGGAAATTCACAGCCTGAAAAACGGGCTGGAAGCAGTCATTATTCTGGCCAGGCGCCGGAATTAACCTTTCTGGACGGAGGAAACACGATGCCCCTGAAACCAAACTCTGAACGCGCCGCTGAACTCGACCTGAGCATGCAGCATAAAATTGCGAATGCGGCTCTCGCTGAGCTCGGACACAAGGAAATGCAGCTTTCTGAAAATGAAATGCCCGGTCTGATGGAGCTGATAAAAAAATATGGAGATACAAAACCCCTTAAAGGCTACAAGATTACCGGCTCTCTGCACATGACCATTCAGACGGCCATGCTGATTAAAACCCTGCACCATCTGGGAGCTGACCTGCGCTGGGCCTCCTGCAATATTTTCTCCACCCAGGATCAGGCGGCCGCCGCCATTGCCGACAGCGGCATGGCCAAAGTTTTCGCCTGGAAGGGCGAAACCCTGGAAGACTACTGGTGGTGCACTGAAATGGCCCTGACCTGGCCTGACGGCTCAGGCCCCGACCTGATTGTAGACGACGGCGGCGATGCCACTCTGCTCATTCACAAGGGCGTGGCTGTGGAGAAGGATCCTTCCCTGCTCAATCAGGAATATCCCAACAAAGAACTGCGCATTGTCATGGACAGGCTGGCCCTTTCTCTGAAAAACAACCCGGGGAAATGGACCGCCATTGCTGCCAAGGTAATCGGCGTATCGGAAGAAACCACCACCGGCGTGGGGCGTCTGTATCAGATGGAAAAAGAGGGCAAGCTGCTCTTCCCCGCCATCAACGTGAACGATTCGGTTACCAAGTCGAAATTTGATAACCTCTACGGCTGCCGCGAATCTCTGGCCGACGGCCTGAAGCGCGCCACCGACACCATGGTTGCCGGCAAAACCGTAGTGGTCTGCGGTTACGGCGATGTAGGCAAAGGCTGCGCCCAGTCCATGCGCGGCTTCGGGGCCCGGGTGCTGATACCTGAAATCGACCCTATCTGCGCCCTGCAGGCGGCCATGGAAGGCTATGAAGTAACTACCATGGAAGACGCCGCGCCGGTTGCGGATATTTTTGTAGCCGCCACCGGCAATTTCCATGTAATTACCGGCGAACATATGCTGGCCATGCGCGATGAGGCCATAGTCTGCAATATCGGCCACTTTGACAATGAAATCGACATGAACTTCCTGGAAAGCACCCCCGGCTGCGTGCGCACCAACATCAAGCCGCAGGTGGACAAATGGCTTCTGCCGTCCGGGCGCTCAATCATCGTGCTGGCTGAAGGGCGTCTGGTCAACCTTGGCTGCGCCACC
>JAFQMU010000056.1 GCA_017421085.1 Desulfovibrionaceae bacterium
ACCCCTGCCCCTGCGGCTATCTTACCGACTCCATGCACACCTGCACCTGCACCGGCAAACAAATTCAAAACTACAGGTCACGGCTTTCCGGGCCCCTGCTTGACCGCATCGACCTGCATATTGAAGTGCCCGCCGTTGCATACCGCGACCTGCGCTCTTCTGTGCCAGGAATGAGTTCAGCGGAGATGCGGGCGCACATTCTGGCTGTGCGCAATATTCAGGCCGGACGCTACAGCGGTTGCAACGTGCTGACCAACTCGGAGCTTTCCGGCAATCTGCTTGAAGAGTTTGCCCCTCTGGATAAAGACGGGCATGATTTTTTGGAAATGGCTGCCTCCCGGCTGGGTTTGTCGGCCCGATCATGCACCAGAGTAATCCGCATTGCAAGAACCATTGCTGACCTTGAAGGGGCTTCTGACATTTCAGACGCGCATCTTGCCGAAGCAATCAACTGTCGTTTTCTTGATCGCTCTCCATAACCGCAATAACCTGCTGATGGCAGGGTATGCGCGCAGGCGTTCCGTAAAACAGAACAGCAGAGCAATTCAAGGCTGAATTACTCTGCTGTATTAAGCGTCTGTTGATTTCTGAACCTGACGCTATTCCTGAGGGAGCTGAGGATTTCGGATGAGCAGAGCCATTATCACGCTCAGGCCGGCCACCACAGCCGCACAGAGTATGGCAATCTGGTAGTTAAAGCTGTGCATCACCTGAGAGCCGATATAGGGGCCGAGAATGGCCGCCACCATGCTGGCCAGAGCAATAAAGCCGTAGTTGGTGGTAAAGTTTCTGGGGCCGAAAAAGGCGCTGATCAGGGTAGCCAGCTGCGGGATGCTGCCTCCGTATGACAGGCCGGTAACAATTACCCCAATCAGCAGGGCGGTGTATCCCATGCTCGCGGGGAGAAAGGCCAGCGCCAGAAGGCCGCTGATAATCGTCAGCGAGCTGAGCACCAGAGTGGGTTTGCGCCCCAGCTTGTCGGAAAGATAGCCGAACAGGAAGCGCCCGCCTGCATTGGCCAGGGCCAGCACCCCCATGACAAAGGCGGCGGTTTCTGGGCTAAAGCCCAGACTCTGGGCATAGGGGGCAACGTGGGCGATAATCATCAGGCCGCCGGTATGAATAAACAGAAGCCATCCGGTCAGATACCAGGCTGCGGGGATTTTGAGCATCTGGCTGAGACCGATGCCCCATACGGCTTTTTCTCCTGTTTTCCGGGCTGAAGCAGCTTCATCCTTGGGAAAGCGGATCAGCAGAGCCAGGGGACAGATGATTACCCAGTATGCAATCCCCAAAGCGCGGAATGTACCTTCCCAGCCAAACTGGTTAATCAGGTGAGGGGCGGTTTTTGAGCCGAGAAAGAAGGTGCCGAGGGCCAGGCCGGCAGTTAAAATGCCGCTGGCAAAGCCGCGTTTATCGGCAAACCAGCGTAAAATTACCGATGTGAGCACCACGTTGGCAAGCCCGATGCCAAAACCGGCAATTACCCCGTAACTTACATATATCCAGAGCAGGGAGTCGGTGTAGGAAGCTGCGTAGAAACCGATGCCGCCCAGCAGACCGCCGGCCAGAACTGTTAATGACGGCCCCGCCTTTTTTATTACCAGGCCGCTGGTGAGCATACCCAGACAGAAAAACGCCATCAGCAGGCTGAAAGTCATCTGCGTTTCCGGACGCTCCCAGCCAAAGCTGCGCTCAAGGGGAATGACGAATACTGACCAGGCATAGAGCACCCCCAGAAAACAGGCGATGACAAATCCAAAAAACAACATCAGGTATCTGTTTTTAATCATTACGACCAGTCCTTTACCAAACAATATCCGGTTTAGAATTGAGCTCTGCCGGCAATCGCGCAGCGGCCGTCAGAGCAGCTGGGTTCAAACTTCTTTGAGCGGATTTTTAACCGAATAGACATTAATTGTAAATACAGAGCCGGCGGCAGGACAGGCGCATATAAAATTCTTCTGAAATAGGGGAACCCCGGATGAAAGCGCAAAAAAAAGGGGATGCTTAATCCCCTTTTTCTGTTCAAACGTTTTGTTTCAGATTACTTTGTTCAAAGCGTATTCTATTATCCCTTCCGCTCCGCCTTCTGTAAGCTGCGGAATAAGATCACGCACCTGGCTTACATCGACAACTGCTTCCACCGCAACCCATTCAGCGTTTTGCAGAGGCGCCACGGTTGGGAAGTTGAGGCTGGGCAGAATGCTGACCACATTTTCCAGTTTGGCGGCGGGCACGTTCATTTTCAACCCGACCAGACTTTCGGCCCGCAGGGCCCCCTGAAGCAGCAGGTTTATCTGCTCGATTTTTTTGCGTTTTTTGGGGTCTGCCCAGGCTTTTTTATTTGCGATGAGCTGGGTGTTGGTTTCCATTACCGTGGCGATGATACGCAACCCGTGGGCATCAATGGTGGAGCCGGTTTCCGTAACTTCAATGATGGCATCGGCAAGCCCTTCCACTACCTTTGCCTCAGTCGCCCCCCAGGAATATTCTACCTTCACCCTGACCCCGGCATCGGCAAAAAACTTTTCAGACACGCCGATAATTTCAGTAGCTATCCGGCAACCTTCAAGGTCTTCCACTTTATTATATGGGGAGTTGCCGGCAACAGCCAGAACCCAGCGTGCCTTGCGTGAACTGACCTTTGAGTAAATCAGATCGTCCACCACGACTACATCCGCGTTATTTTCCAGAATCCAGTCCTTGCCCGAAAGGCCGACATCGAACACTCCATCGGAAACATAGCGGGGAATTTCCTGAGCTCTGGCCAGGCTCACCGCAATATCCGGGTCATTGATATGGGGGAAGTAGTTGCGGGAGTCTGTGCGGATTTTCCAGCCGGATTTTGCAAACAGATTAATGGTTGCCTGTTCAAGCGATCCCTTGGGAATGCCCAGCTTTAGTTTGCCTTCAGAATTGAGGATACTCATTTCTTGTAAACCTCCTCAGGGTTGAACACCTGCTCACAGCAGATTTCAGCGGCGCCGTCGCTTTTCAGTTTCCGGTAAAAGCAGCTTTCATAACCGTTGTGACAGGCTGCCTTTCCAATTTGCTCTATTTTCAGCAGCACTGCATCCTGGTCGCAGTCGACCAGAATTTCATAAACTTTCTGAGTGTGGCCTGAGGTGCCGCCTTTGTGCCACAGGGTATTGCGGCTGCGGCTGTAATAGTGGGCCTCGCCGGTCGCAATGGTTTTTTCCCAGGCTTCTTCATTCATGTAGGCAAGCATCAGCACTTTGCCGCTTGCGGCATCCTGGGCGATTGCGGGGATAAGCCCGCCGCATTTTTGGAAATCGGGTTTAATGATTTTGTTGGGTTCGCTCACACTGGTCTCCATAGTTAAATCGACAAAATTTATCGGGGCCTTTACGGCGATTTGACTGACGGCAGTTTTCAGCCGATACGCCAGAGGCGGCGCCGTCATTTGGGCCTGAATTCAGCCGCAGCAGGCAGAGCGCGTCTGATAAAATATTGAACGGAATATTTTACCCAAGCTTTGGCGGAGCTGCAAGTTATTTTTGTTGAAATCCAATACGGACACATCTAAATTTCGACTCTATATGCCTCATATGCTCGGGAGAATTATTCTCTTTCTGAGGCGTGAGGAGCTTTCATATAAATCAGGCCTGCATCAAAATCAGGCGTGATGTGCGGCTGATGCCTTGCATGCAGCTTTCCAAATCTATATCCGGCTGGGAACAGATTACGGAATGGGGCGGGAAAACCAGTTGTTTCACCGCCCCATTCGCCTCCTGAAGACATCCCATTTATATCTTGATGATTTTAAAATTTTATTTTTGAACTGTTCTAATGAACCTTCAAGTCGCCGATATGAAATGTCTGCAAATTTTCAGACAACAGTTTCGGCTTTTTGCCCGGCTTGAAAACTACCTTTATATCATTCTTTTCAGAAGGGTTGAAAGTATGTCTGGCATTTTCCTTCTGTTCAGGAGTAAGCGGGCAGGAGGCAGGATCTTCAAAAACCCGCCGCGCTCCCAGGAATCTCAGGTTGGAGCGGGGGTTGAAGGCATTCGCTTCCATCACAGTTTTACCTCTGCTGGGGCTGTGGATATATCTGCCGTCCCCTACATAAATGCCGATATGGGTGCCGCTTCCTCTGCCTCGTTTATACATGAGCAAATCGCCCGGTTTCAAATCTTCCTGGGCTACCGGTCTGCCCACCTGAAACTGCTCTTTGGAGGAGCGGGGGAGTTGAATTCCGTTTTGCGAATAAACCCAGCTGGTAAATCCCGAGCAGTCAAAACCGCGATTGGGGGTGGTGCCGCCGTAGCGGTAAGGGGTGCCCAACTGTGAATAGGCCGTAAGCAGAACTTTTTCTGTCAGCCCCTCGTTGATGAGCAGCCCGTCATGGGTTACTCCTTCCAAAGGGGGCCTTTTCACTGTCAAAATATCTTCTGTCGGCACATTCTTGGCGCAGCCTCCGCCAAAAAACAGGGTGACTGCCAGGAGTAAGCCCAGCATTGGAAGGAAATATCTTTTATAAATAACGGATGGGAAATCGGTGATAACAACCGACTTACTGCAGTTTGACATCTTTTGAAAACAGTCCTTATAGTTTCAGCTGTTGCAGGGCCTTACAGCCTTATGTTACAGCATTCTGTAAACACATGACCTTTGTATTTCGCCCCCTTTGTAAAGCGGAATAAACGGCAGGGTCAACCCACCTGATGCGGATTAGTTGGCAATATTCTCGCCGCAAGTCCCGACAGCTGCTGTAACTATTGGGACTTGCAGCGTTTTTTGCTGAAGACAGGCAAGAAATGTTTTTATAATACAATCAGTAATAATTACTGATAAATATAAAGTTACATAATCAACGGAGGGGTCTCAGCCTGCAAAACAGTGTCAAGTTTTGATTTCTGCTCTGTCAGAGCCGGGCTGCGCAACGATTGTTTGGGCATTTCAAACTGAACTGCGGTGCCGTAGCAGCAGAAATATTTGGTTCCGTCAGGGTGGAAGGCCACATTTTCCTGATAACCGATGATTGCCTGAGCGCCTTTGTTGACTGCCATTGCAGCCATGCCGAAAAAGGCCTCTTCAGAATCATAGCCCCGGCAGACCACCAGACCGAGCACTTTTCCCAAGGCTTTGCCTTCAATGTTGGGGGTGGTGACTACAGGGAAACGCCCGCTCAAAAACAACTCACGCACCCGCAGCACATTTTCATTTGTTTTGGGTGCGGCTTTCTTTGCTTTTTTTTCTTCTCCGCCAAGCAGGAAAAACATATCCAACCTCCTAGGGTAGTCCTTGATAAGGGCAGTCATAAAACCGCCGCTTTCCCTGCTTCTTGCAAAGAGCCTGCCAAGTCGTGGAGTTCGGAGTTCCTCTATGTCAGACAATATGGGATGTATTTAGGATAAGGCAGCTTGATTTGTGCTTACTCAAATTTCTAAACCAGCCCAAGATACTTCTCAAAGAAGGTTTTCAGGCGTTCAACGATGCCTTTCTTTTTTTCGCCGCTCTTCCTGTCAAATGGGTTGGCGGGAGGCATTATCTTATCAATGTCCGTGCCGATGGTCTTCAACGCTCCGTCACGGAAGGCGTTGTCTATGAACTTGCGAGCCTCTTCGGGCTTCAAGCGTTCCTGCTCTATAAGCTCCGCAAGGTCGGCTTCCTTTCGTTCGCTCACATAACGCTTCCAGTCTTCGCCCACAGAGGAGGAAACATTGATGTCCTCAATGAAGCCTTCAATGAGTTCCTTCTTGCTACGTAGTTCAATGCTGGAATTGATAGCCGTGCGGATGCTGGCAAGGATGACCTTATCCTCTCCGTGCGAGGCTCGGAACTTCT
>JAFQMU010000057.1 GCA_017421085.1 Desulfovibrionaceae bacterium
ATCTTGCAGCCGACATCAATGAGCTTTGTGAGCTCGCCGGCGCTACTCCGGAAGAAATTGCCCCGGTTCTTTTTGCTGTTCAGCGTTTTGACCCGGTGGGAGTAGCTGCTTCTACCCCGCAGGAATGTCTGCTCATTCAAATTGAAGTGTGCGGCTATGACCGTGACCCTGTTCTGGTGGAGCTTGTGCGCGATCATCTGGAAGATCTGGAGCAGCGTCGCTACAAGCCCCTGCTTAAGAAATTTTCGCTCAATCTTGACGACCTGCAGGAATATCTGCATCTCATAACCACGCTTGACCCTTTGCCGGGGGCCAGTTTTGGCGGCGATGAACCGCTTTACATCAGCCCTGATGTTTATGTATACAGCTATGAAGATGATTTTGTGATTGTGCTGAATGATGACGGGCTTCCTCACTTGCAGCTTAATGAGATGTATGAGGGCAGCCTGGGCGCGGTATCCGGCAAAGATAAGGATTATGTTCAGGAAAAAATCCGGGCTGCGGCCTGGCTTATCAAGAGCCTGCATCAGCGCCAGCGCACTTTATATAAGGTGGTTGAAAGCGTTGTGCGGCATCAGAAAGACTTTTTCAGGCATGGGGTGGAAAAGCTGCATCCGCTTATTCTTAAAGACATTGCCGATGATATCGAAATGCATGAATCAACCGTGAGCCGCATTACCACCAATAAATTTGTGGCAACGCCGCACGGGGTTTTTGAGCTGAAATTTTTCTTCAATTCTGCCCTGGAGCTGGATGACGGCACTCAGGTCGGATCAGAGAGTGTAAAAAGCCGCATAAAGGGCCTGATTGCCGATGAAGACCCGCAAAGCCCTCTGAGCGATGAGCGCATTGCTGAAATATTGAAGGAACAGCTGAAGATAAATATTGCCCGGCGCACCATCGCCAAATACCGCACCGCCATGGGCATTGAGTCATCTTCTAAACGTAAATCAATTTTTTAATATTGTCTATATGGCAATTTATAGATTTTGATAGTATAGTGGGGCATATGAAGACGGTTTGAGCATTGGGCCTCAATGCCGGAATCCTGATGTTTTTAATAAAGGCAGCGGTCTTGGAAATATCAGTCGGTATCTTTGGTTCATGTCTTGATGCGGCAGTGGGCAATCAGACGCCGGACAAAACCGAAATCAACCTGAGAAAGCCGCCTTATCCGCCTGTTATCTGGCAGTCAACATTAAGGAGGAACTATGAATATTCATGTGACTTTCAAACAGCTCGATTCTTCCGAACAATTGAAAGGATATGCCGTAAAGCGGTTGGAGAAGTTGTCCAAATTTATTTCAGATGACGAAAATGCGGAAATATTCGTCACTCTTAGCGTTGACAAGTTCCGGCACAAGGCGGACGTTAATATCCGTGGTAAGCATCTGCACGTTTCCGCAGTGGAACAGTCGGACGATATGTATGCCAGCATCGACATGGTGCTGGACAAGCTGGAAGCTCAGGTGAAAAAGCATCACGATAAGATGAAGGATAAGTACCGCAGTGTGCGCAACACTCGGATGGTGCGCCTGGATGTACTTGCTGTGGATGATGCCAACCCTCGCCAGCACAGTATTGTGCGATCCGACTCTTATGAGCCCAAGCCGTTGCATGTGGATGAGGCGGCTGAGCAGCTGAATAAGTCTTCTCAGGAGTTTCTGGTGTTTATCAATGCAGAAAGCGATAAAGTCAATGTTTTGTACAAGTTGAATAACGGAGATTTTGGGCTGATCGACCCCGATGTTTAAATCGTCGGAAAGCGGGCCGGTTTTCCGGCCCGCTTGATTGGCGGGTGATTTATGATCAAATCCAAAACCTTTCCCCTGATAATTGTGGCCGGTCTGTCCGGCGCCGGAAAAAGCACGGTGCTTCATGTTTTTGAAGACATGGGGTATTTCACTGTAGACGGTCTGCCTGCCGAGCTTGTTGCAGACATGCTGAATGTGCTGAACAAGCAGAGCCTATGCCGTTATAATGGTCTGGTTATGGGGGTGGATACACGTGAGCCGAATTATCTGGCTCAACTTGACCGGGCCTTTGAAAAAATTGATCCCTTGGGTTTTAAGCCTTTTATCCTGTTTATGGAAGCAGGCCCGGAAGCCCTGGTGCGTCGCTACGCCACCACCCGCAGGCCGCATCCGCTTGAACGCGACGGATTCAACCTTGAACAGGCCATGCTGGAAGAAAAACAGAGGCTGGCTGCCTTGCGAGACATGGCCGACCTGGTGATTGACACCAGCAAATATAATATTCACGATCTGCGCCGTTCCATTCAGAATAAGTGGAACAACCTGCAAAATCAGGAAGGGTTGCGCCTTTTGCGGGTGAACCTTATTTCCTTCGGGTTTAAATATGGTCTGCCTGCTGAAACAGAAATGGCATTTGATTTGCGCTTTTTGCCAAACCCCTATTTTGTGCCGGAGTTGCGTGAATTTACCGGTTGCGATCGCCAGATATTTGAGTATGTGCTTGGCAACGAGGAAGGAAAAAAGTTTTATCATATGCTTGAGGGGTTTATTCTGGACACTCTGCCTATGCTTGAGGCGGAAGGGCGATTCAGGGTATCAATAGCCATTGGCTGTACCGGAGGCAAGCACCGTTCAGTGGCGTTTGCCGAAGCTTTGAACAACGCCTTGACCAAAGCCGGATATCTGGTAACTCTGGAGCATCGGCATATGACTTTGGGTTAAGCCTTGCCCGGAAGCCGATTTCCGGGGGGCAGTTTAAACAGCGGATGCAGGGCTTGAAATGAACATACGAAATGACAAGACAGAAATTACCGGTCTGATTATAATTACCCACTCCAATTATGGAGAGGCGCTGCTTCGGGCAGCTGAAACCATTCTTGGCCCCATCGGCAACAGCATTGCCATGAGCGTTGATATCACCGCCGATGTTAAAGACACAGTTGACAATCTGCGTAAGACCGCCGAACAGCTTGACATGGGCAACGGAGTATTGATTCTTACCGATATGTTTGGGGGCACCCCTACCAACCTGAGCCTTTCTCTGCTTTCCATAGATGGAGTGGAAGTCGTGACCGGGGTGAATCTGCCCATGATTTTAAGGGCGGCAAGCCAAAGCTACCTGAATGCGGCGGCCCTGGCGGAAGAAGCCCGACAGGCCGGCTTGCAGGGCATTGTTTCCGCCAGTGATATGCTGCGTCAGAAAAGGGGCTAGAAATGCTCTGGTTTCGCATAGATAACCGCATGGTGCATGGGCAGGTCATTGAAACCTGGATTCCTTATCTGGAATCCAGCCGGTTGATTGTGGCAAACGATGATATCGCCGGAGACAGCCTGCAGCAGAGCATTATGGGGCTGGCGGTGCCGCACCGGGTGGAAATGGAATTTCTGCATCTTGATGAGCTGCACAAGGCTCTGCAGAATACTGATTATCCTAATACTCTGGTGCTGCTTGCCAATTGCCAGGATGCCAGAAGGGCGTACGAACTGGGCAATGTGTTCAAATCAATCAATGTGGGCAACCTGCATTACGGGCCCGGTAAAACACAAATTTGTCCACATGCCGCTCTTTCTGAGGATGATGCCGGGTGTCTGCATTTTTTGCGGGAGAAAGGGGTTGAGCTGGATTTTCGCTGCGTGCCAAACGATAAAACCAGGGTTGGGTCATTTTGAGTTTTGTACAAAGGTGAAAAACCGTTTTTCCCATTCATCAAGGCAGCGGGAAGTGAAGTATCAGACTTTTCAATCAGAAATGCTGAATAAATACAGGTAGATTTGACAGTGAGCGGATTATTGCCTCCTGCTTTGCCTTTTTTGGGCGCTGCTGTTTTTTTTGGCCTTTCATGCGTTCTGAGATTTTCATTTTATCTTGGATTTATTGAAAGGCCGGTGGCTGTCGCTCTGATTTGGGGGGCGCTGAGCGGTGAGTGGGAAGTTTCCCTTGCTCTGGGCATTTTTTTCGAGCTGTTCTGGATGGATCTAATAGGAGCCGGAACATATATTCCTCCCAATGCAAATTTTCCTCTTCTGCTCTGTCTTTTTCTCCACTCCGCTTTTTTGGCTCAGGGGCTGAATCTGGCGGCCCCGCCTCTGGTGCCGATTGTGGTTGCTGTTCCCCTTGCTTTTGTTGCAACTTCAGTTGAGCAGCGTCATCGAGTAAATCTCAATACTTTGCATGAGCGCCTGGTTGAAGACAGTCGGATGGACAGCTCAATCGACAGTAAAATAATTGCTGCTGCTGTGATGCGGCTCTGGGCGCTGGAAACCTTGTTGTTTGCCGGGTTTGGCCTGATATTTTACTGGCTGTTCGAGCTGCTTACATTCGTTTTGGGGCATTTCCCCGGCCCTCATAATCTTGGCTGGCCGGCCCTGTGGCTAACCGCCGCCCTTGGGGGGGTGCTCTCTCTGCGCACGAGGCGGGCTGTGTGCAGCCTTGCTGTGAGTCTTGCAATACTCAGCGTTTTGATGCTGCATGGGTAAACGTGATTAAAGACAGATACCAGATTCCGGCGGAAACTTTCCGTTTTGAACAGGAAATTAAACGCAGCCGCTTTATTGTGAGCCTGGCTCACGCCCCCGATGCAGATGCAGCCAGAGCATTTGTCGGTTTAATCAAG
>JAFQMU010000058.1 GCA_017421085.1 Desulfovibrionaceae bacterium
ATGCCCTGATTATTCTGAATGGACGCGCCGGTTCTCCGGCCCTGCCGAAAGTTCAGGGAATACAGCCCCAGTTTATGATTGAGTGCCCCGGCCGCGGCGAGTATCTGGGCAGAGGGCAGTGGACTCAGGCGGAGAGCCGTCTTGTTCCGGACGCCTTTTCCTTTACAGGCGAAACCCTGATTCTGGAAGTCGGGCCGGAGGTGGTGGATAATCTCGAGGCTTTGGAAAACTATCGTTTTACTCTGCTTTTTCCCGGTTTTGTCAAAAGCGGAGCTCTGGTCTGCAATAACCTCATTCCTTCCCCCATGCAGAGCGGTCGCACCCGGTTCGGCTTTGAAGCGGAGCCTCAAGCGGTTCAGGGCTCTCCGGTTCCGCCGAATCCGCCTGTACAGGAACAGGAGGCGCCTTTGATGCCGCCGCAGGCTGCTTTTTCTTCAGCGATGCCTTTATCGGAGCCAGAACCGCGGGCGTTGGCGGGCGATGCCGTGCCGGTCAGCCCTCAGCCTGTATTAAACGGGGAGCCGGTTGAACGCCCCCGAAGCGGCAAACTGCCGCTGATTGTTGCTGTGGCAGTTATTTTACTCCTTGCCGGGGTTGCAGTCGTTTATTTTATCGGCTCAGGCGATGGCGCCGCGACTGCGCCGGGAGGCAACGAAACCATGCAATCTGAAGAAGCCCCGCTCAGCCAGGCGGGAAATGCGTCCTCAGCAGAAGAAAATTCTTCTGCTGAAAGTCAGGAAGCCCCCGCCGAAACCGCGCTTCCTGAAAATCAGACGGAAGCGGGAGAGATGGATGCGCCGACAGATGTTCCTCAGGATGTGTCTGAAGATGGTGCAGATGAACCTGCCGTTCCGCCTGCCCCGGAAGCGCCGGGAGCGCTGCAAAGCGCCCGTGAGCTTCTGCGCAGTTCCCCCGGTGATGATGAAATCCGCCGGGCGCTCAGTTACATGCCCCTGAACGAAGATAATGCCGACGGCAATTTTTTGCTCAGGGAAGAGCTGGCCCAGCGCGGAGATGCCGAATCCATGTTTCTGCTGGCCCAGTTTTATGATCCGGTCGTAAATGCGCCCGCAGGCAGCATAGAAAAAGATGCGGAGCAGGCGCTTTACTGGTATGGGCAGGCTAAGACCAAGGGATGGCAGTCTGCCGCCCCGGCCATTGAGCAGCTCAAAACCTGGCTGCGGGATGCGGCCGGGCAGGGAAACCCTGAAGCCGCTCGTCTGCTTGAAACTCTGGAGTAGCATATGATTAATTCTCTCAAACTGTTTATATGTTTTTTTCTTACTCTGGCAGCATTGAGCGCCTCCGGTAAGTGCGTTGTTTCTTCTGCCCTGGCTCAGGATGCGACCGGCGGCAGCGTTGCGCCTCTGCTGATGGAGGGCAAGAAAACGCTGTTTCAACGGGTAATCGTTTACCCTGAAGCCCGCTCCTTTGCCGCTCCGGGAAGCGGGGAGGGCGAGCCTGTGAAGCCGTTCAGCGTTTTTTACGTTTATGAACGTAAGGATGCGGGCGGCGAAGGCTGGGTAAAGGTGTCGCCTTCAACCAGAGGCGAAAAGCTGTTCTGGGTGCCCGCTGCCGGAACAGCGCCCTGGAATCAGGCGCTCACCCTGCTTTTTTCTGAGCGCGTCAATCGTGATCCGGTGCTTTTTTTCAACAGCGCAAACAGCCTGGAGCAGGCAGGTGCAAGCGCTGATGTCGGCGCGGAGTTGAAAAATCTGGCCCGTCAGTTCAAAATTTATACTGAGCAGGGGGAAAGTCCGGCCGACTTTCCTGTGCTTGCAGCCGAACCTGAAGGGGACCAGGGTGCAGTGGCCCGCAGCCGCTTTTATATTATGCCTATTTTTGATTGGACCGACCCGTTTGAGGGGGTAAAGTTTCTGCAGGTCGCCTCCATTGACCCGGGGAATGCAGAAGGCGCTTCCGGGAGCGGCGGCGCCGCCGCTGAAGGCGGCTCTGCCGGAGAAGGCGAAGTGGCTGATGCCGAAGCTCTGAAAACAGGCATCGCCTTCGTAATTGACACCACCATTTCCATGCGTCCCTATATCGAGCAAAGTTTGCAGGTGGTGCGCTCCATTTATGATGCAGCGGCAAAGGCCGGGGTGAACGACAAGCTGGGAATTGCCGTGGTGGCTTTTCGCTCCAGCCTTGAAGCCAGCCCCGGCATTGAGTATGACACTAAAATAGTATCTCAGTTCAAACAGGTGAGGGAACGCCAGGAGCTGGAGAAGGCGCTGTCTGAAGTGCGGGAGGCGAACGTTTCCACCCATGCCTTTAATGAGGATTCTTACGGGGGCCTGCTTGCTGCCATTGAAAAGCTCGACTGGAGCGGGTACCAGTCGCGGGTTATTATGCTGATCAGCGATGCCGGCCCGCTGGAGGCGGGAGACCAGTATGCAACCACCCGGATGGGGGCGGAAGAAGTGGCCGACCTTGCCAGGGCTAAAGGAATCAAAATAGTGGCTGTGCATGTGAAAACTCCCGGAGGAAAAAATAACCATAATTATGCCGCCGGTGAATACCAGCGCCTTACCCGGCTGCCGGACAGCGGCGAAACTTCATATGTAGGCATCAACGCTGCATCTTCCGATTCAGGCCGCCGCGCCTTCAGCGCCTTTGCCGGATCCATGGGGGAAGTGTTCGTAGACCTGGTCAGACGCACGGCTGAAAACAGCAAACTCACCCCTCCCAAAGCCAGGCCGAAAGACGACCCCGCGGAACAGGGGCGGTGGATTGCGGAAAATCTGGGTTATTCCATGCAGCTTGAATATCTGGGCGAAAAAAATAAGGTGCGGGCCCCTCAGGTGGTCAACTCATGGATTGCCGACATGGATCTGGCCCGCCTGGCTGAAAATTACAATACCCCGTCTGTGGAAGTGGCGGTTTTGCTTTCCAAGGCCCAGCTGAACGCCTTGCAGCAGCAGCTCAGGATTATTGTGGATAATGCCGAGCGCACCAAGAAAACCGACTCCAAAGACTTTTTCCAGTCCATTTTGTCGGCATCGGCGCAAATGAGCCGCGACCCCGGCATGTTTGCCCTCAAGCCGGGGCAAAATCTGCAGCAGCTGGGAGTGCTGGGAGAATTTCTCGATGATTTGCCCTATAAAAGTCAGGTGCTCTCCATGACGGAAGAAGACTGGTACAATATGCCGGTCGGGCAGCAGACCGCCTTCATCAACCGCCTGAAATCGCGCATAGCCCGTTATGATGAGTATGAAAAAGACCGCGACAACTGGGAGAGCTTCGGGGCGGAAAATTCGGATGACTGGCTTTATCGGGTGCCCCTGAACATGCTTCCTTAAGCCTTTTATTAAAACGCCGCTTCAGTGTTCCGACTGAAGCGGCGTTGACGGTTTAAATGATAATGAATGGCGCCGTTGCTTCGCTGATGAGCGGCAGACAACAGACAAGCGCAACCCAGGCAAAAACGTTCTATCTGCCTTTGATGTATCAGTCTTTTGCCAGAGCCCCGCTCTGCATAATCAGGCAGCGGGCCAGAGGCGAATACATAATCAGTGATTTGCTTAGCTTATATATAAGGTTTGCCCGCAGTTTCAGGCAGCTCAGCCTGTATGCCCGCATTATTCCATCTTTGTGATTATGGCGCAGCAATGCAGCGGCCAGACTTTGGGCGGAAACAAAGGCGTATGAATAACCTTCGGCCGAACTGGGGCTGATGAAACCCGCCGCTTCTCCAATCAGAAATACTCCATCATCCCCCAGGCAGACGTCATCCAGACTGGGGCGCAGCAGCAGACAGCCTGAACGCTGATAAGGGCCGTCAAAGTCATAGCCCGCAGGTTTGAGCAGCTGTTTGAGCAGCGCCATATGCCCCGCAGCCTTCCGCTCCTGACGTACCTGCGGGGGCATGGCCAGTCCAAGAATAATCCGGTCTTTCTTGGGAATTATCCAGCCGTAAAAGTCGGTGAGCGCGGGGTGGAAAAAAGCAGCATATTCCTGAAGCAGCTCAGGGCCGGAAATGCGTTTTGCAGCCTGAACCGGAAAAACATCCTGCACAGCAAGATACGCGGCCTGGGGGCGGACAGGGCGGCCCAGAAAACGCCGCACCGTACTGTTTGCGCCGTCAGCCCCCACCAGAAAGCGGCAACGGGCTTCCGCCAGGCCGCCGCTGGCGATGCGCAGGGTCAGTCTGAAGCCGTTTTCTTCCCGCTTTACATTTTTCAGCCGATGCCCATAAAGTGTTGTTGCTTCTGAAGGAACCAGGGAGAGCAGCCATTGCTCAAAGGCCCCCCGCGACAGGTTGATATACTCTGTAGGGTAAACCCGCTCCACATTTCTGTTCAGGTCAATGGCGCGCAGGCTGTCAGGCTGCATCCCGTCCAATACGGAAGCGGGCAGAAACAGTT
Organism: Desulfovibrionaceae bacterium; assembly: GCA_017421085.1. GTDB lineage: Bacteria > Desulfobacterota > Desulfovibrionia > Desulfovibrionales > Desulfovibrionaceae > RGIG1962. Next base: position 4,365 of record JAFQMU010000058.1, read on the forward strand.
TTTGTCTGGAAAGCCAGTTTCTGGCATCAGGGGCCAGCAGCCCGCCGCAGCACTTCTCCTGAAAACGGGGAGCGGAAACAGCGCTTCCTCCATCAGACCAGCCATGGCTCAAGTCATTCAGGGGAGCCTGCATGGGGCGCGCATCGACCAGCAGCACCTTTCGCTGCTGTCCAAGCTCCTTGGCCAGGGCCGCGCCCGCCGGGCCGGCGCCGATTATCGCCACATCATAATCGTCCATTATCTTCTCATAAATTGAGGAAGTTTAAGGTATGCCCGGGCCAGCACATCGAAAAGCGACCCGGGAAGCCAGGTAAGCAGCCAGAATGCGTAAAATTTAGCCCCACTGCGCCAGGGGGCGATTTCTCTGCGTGCCTGCGCGCCTTTGCCTCTGCGCCAGAGGGCGACCCCTTTTTGAAAAGCTGCCCGGCGTTGCAGCAGCTCCCTGAGCTGAGGGTGGTTTGCCGCAAAATCAGGATAGATGCGTTCAAATTTGTTCAATATTTTTCTGGTTTCATCAGCAAACAGCTCAAAGCGGGTAAATGTCGTGTTGTTTGCATGAACCCGCCACAAGGTGAGGGGGGCATCGATAAAATCCAGTTCCCAGTCGTGGGCAATGCGGTAAAAGAGATCAGCTTCCTCGGCCATGCTGAATTCCGGATCAAACCACTGCTCAAGCCCTTTCAGCGCCTCAAAGCGAAGCATCGCGGCGGACATGGCTATCCAGCCTGCGCGCACCAGCTCCGGAAAAACCATGCCCCTGGCCGGCGCGGCTGTCCTGAACATACTTGAAATCACCCTGCCGTCTTTGAAAACGCCGGCATCAGTACAAGACAGCCCAAGGCGGGGGTTCTGTTCAAACTGCTCCACCTGGCGGGCGAGCTTTTCCGGCATCCAGACATCATCGCAATCCAGAAAGGCGATATATTTCCCCGAAGCCCGGGAAATGGCCAGATTTCGGGCTTCGCCGAGAGGGGTGGCTGTTTCCGCCCGGAAATAGCGCAGCATGCCGTCAGTGCGTTCTGCGTAGCTTTTGGCAATGGCCGGGCTTTCATCCTCAGATTGATTGTCCCAGAAAATAATTTCCCATGCCGGCCATGTCTGGGCGAATACGGAATCAATGGCTTCGCGCAAAAACTCAGAGCTGTTGCGGCAATTCATAATCACAGAGACCAGAGGGCGTGTTTCCAGGGTCATGCAGTATCCTGAGGAGGTTGGCAGTTAAATTTTTTCGATTTTAAACCAAGTCTGAAAAAAAGCAATTATCAGGCAATGTTCATATCCGGAGGCGGAAGGATGCGTTTGCAGCCTGTAAGCGCTATTGATTTTGAACCAAAAATCAGTAAAGTTACAGGCGGAGTATAGGAGCAGGTTAAAAAGATTAAAGCTGCCTAAAAAGCTGAAATAAATCGACAAAGCTGCTTTTGGGAAGCAGGAGGGCAGGTTATGGCATTCGTTTACCAGGAAAAAGACTGGCCTCATTTTAAATGGGATCTGATGGCTTTGTTGGATGCTCTGGTCAGAACCACCCATAAGCATGGAATTTTATCAGGTCAGCTGAGCGGGCTTTCCCCCGAGGTCAAGGCAAAAGCCGAACTGGAAAGTCTGACCAGCGAAATTCTGGCTGCAACTTCCTTTGAGGGGACGACGCTCAGACGGGAAGCTGTTCGCTCGGCTCTTTCCCGAAAACTCGGCATCCATATTGCTGAAACCGTTGAACCTGACCCCATCAGTCTGGGCTACGCCGCTTTGATGCAGGATGCAATTAAAAATTCAGATCAGCCCCTTTCGGCCGAGCGGATGTTTGCCTGGCGGGCCTGCGTTTCTCAGCAGGGAGCAGGCGGAGTCAAGTCGATTATCTCAGGGGCGTGGCGCACTGCCATCAGCAGCGTAAAGCAGGCGTTCTCCGGCTCAAGGGGAGAGATGAACTACGATCCCCCGGCCCCTGAATGCCTGGCCGAAAACATGCAGGCGCTGATTGCCTGGTATAATCTGCCTTATCTCTCACCGGAAGCCAGGGAGAGCGTTCCCCCCAAGTATGCCATTCATCCGGTGCTGGAGGCGGGCATCTGTCATTTCTGGCTGATGGTCATCCGCCCCTTTGAAAAAAACAACTGGCTGTTCGCCCAGGTTCTGGCCGACAGTCTGCTTTCCCGCTACACTGACCGGCATGGGCATTTTTATTCCATATCAGCGCAACTGCAAAAAGAGCGCAGGCGTTATTTTCAGACCATTGAGCATTGTGTGCAAAACGGTCTGGATATCACCCCCTGGCTGCTTTTGTTCATCGAGATGCTGGAAAGGGCCGTAGATGAGGCCATGTCGGTATTTTCAGAGGTGCTGGAAAGGGTGCTTGCCTGGGAAGCGGTGAGTGAGCTGCCTCTTAATCAGCGGCAGAAGCACATGCTGCATTATATGTTTGACAGTTCCAAAACATGGATTACCACCGCCTCCTATGCCCGATATGTTAAATGTTCGCCCGATACCGCGCTTCGCGATATCCGAGACCTGATAGGCTTCGGTGTGCTCGAGCGCAGCCGGGAAGGCGGGCGCAATACCCGATATGAGCTGGTTCTTGCCAGAAACGGTTCTGCAAACCAATAAATCACAGCCCGGACGGGCAGGGGGAGAATAAGCGTAATGACGCAGAGGTTTACCAAAAACTTCAAAATTCTACCGGGATTTTTGCTGGAAACTCAATATAAGGGCAATTTCCTTTATCTTGACCCCATCAGCGGTGAAACCCTGAAGGTGGGCAGCCTGTACCAGAGCGTCGGCTACCCCGGCTCAAATCTGTGGTATCGGGCCAGCCTCCCCGGCAGAAAAGACCCTGAGCCCACTCAAAAGCCGGTAGTTCACGATGCCAGCCTGAGCCTGGATCAGGAAGGCTTTCTTATTATCAAAATGAAAGACGGCAGAATAGTCGATCACGGCAAAACCCGGCGTCTGGTGCATATGGCCAAAGATATCGAGCGTTTCCGCGGGTTTATGGGCGATCAGATTAACCGCATGAACAGAGAAGTTCAAGCTCTGCTCGATGTGCATCTGGAGGCGCCCGCACCTGATGCGCCCAGAATAATTCATCCGGAGGTGTTTTTCGATCACTACCCTGATCAGTACATCACCAGCCGGTTATGGTTTTTCGGGCTGATTACGATTGTTCTCATCGCCTGCTTCGCTCTGCCCAACTATGATCAGCCTCTTCTGCTTGCGTCCGGGCTGGTTGGCGCTGCAATTTTAATGTTCGGCATGCGGATCAGATCCATAAAAAATTACAACAAACTTATTGATGCCTGGGAAAAGAAAAAAATTGAATTTGACCGCAAACAACAGGAGCTGGTTAAGGACTGGGATGAGATTTGCGCAGCCGGCAAAGACATTGATATTATTCTGGGCATGGGGCTTGATTCTTTCGACTGGCCGCGGGAAGTAAACGCCTGCTGGGAATTTGAGGACAATTATACGACATTGCGCCTGGATATTGACCTGCCCCGCTGGGATGAGCTCCCCGCCCAGACCTGGCAGGTGGGCAGAGACAGCGTTACCCTTGAGCGCGGGCTGATGCCCCCGTATGAACGACGTGAGCGGTATGTGCGTCATGTCCATTCCCTGGCGTTTCTGGCGGCTGCGGCGGCTTTCTGGTCGGTTCCATCCCTGAAGAGCCTTCAGCTTTCCGCTTTTTGTGAAAATTATGTGGAACCTGAGCCGATTTGGGAATATCCTAAGGAGGAGGCCCCCAAGCGCAGTAAAAAGAAAAATGCGGACAAGACTTGCGGCTGCGTCGCTGAAGCGGTGCAGCCGGTCAACGCCGCCCCGAAAAACGGCGAAACAGCCTTTTTGCTCAGCGTAAAAATTGAGCGCAGCCAGTGGGCGGGAATTGATTTTGCCGCTCTGGACAGAATTGATCCGATATCTGCTTTTGATAAGTTTGAGTTGCGCCGTTCACTGGATGAGGACGCAATGATTCTTTCCCGTATAGAGCCGTTTTAATTTATGAAGGACTTGGTCAGCTTTCTGTAAGGAGACAGTGTTGGAATGAGCATTATAGGCAACATCATCTGGTTTCTGTTGGGGGGAGTGTTTCTCGGTATCGGCTGGTTTCTTTTCGGCATTATCTGTTTTATCAGCATAATTGGAATCCCCTGGGGGCGGGCCTGCTTTACCATGGCCAATTTCTGCTTTTTCCCGTTCGGGCGTGAAGCGGTGCGCCGCAATTACGTTACCGGACGCGGCGACATCGGCACAGGCGCTCTGGGCGTTATCGGCAATATTGTCTGGTGCCTTCTGGGAGGAATATGGCTGTGCATCGGGCATTTGTTCTCCGGGCTGCTCTGCTGCATTACGATAATCGGCATTCCTTTCGGTTTGCAGCATTTCAAAATTGCCGTTCTTGCGCTTATGCCCATTGGTATGACCATTGTTCCAAAGGAAACTCTGGAAAAGCTCTGAGTTGCGGCATTTTTGTTGCCCTCTGGGCTTGAGTATTTGGACAATGCCTGATAGAAAATTTAACTCAAAGGAGAATTGACTATGAAGAAACTTATAATTGCTGTGCTTGTGGCTCTCTTTGCCGCCCCGGTAACCGCTTCGGCTGCAGAGCAGATAGTGGTGGGCGTAACTCCCTTCCCTCACAAAGATATTATGGAAGTGGTAAAACCCATTCTGGCTGAGAAAGGTTATGAACTGGTCATCAAAGAGTTCTCTGACTATGTGCAGCCCAATATGGCCCTGGCTGAAGGCGTGCTCGATGCCAACTTCTTCCAGCATCAGCCCTATCTGGACAACATGAACAGAGAAAAAAAACTTGGTCTGGCCAGCGTAGCCATGATTCACGTTGAGCCGCTCGGTCTTTACTGCACCAAGATTGAAGCTTTGAAAGAAAAAGCTCCTGGTGATTTTGAAGGCAAGCTGGCTCTGCTGATTCCTGAGCTGAAGGAAGGCGCCAAAATTTCCGTGCCCAACGACCCCACCAACGGGGCCCGCGCCCTGCGTCTGCTTGAAGCCTATGGCATCATTAAGCTGAAGGAAGGCGATCTGGTAACTGCCCGCGATATTACTGAAAACCCCTATAACATTGAAATTGTAGAACTTGATGCAGCCCAGCTGCCCCGCACCCTGCAGGATGTGCTCGCGTCTGTGATCAACAGCAACTTCGCCGGTCAGGCCGGTCTCGTGCCCTCACGCGATGCCATTGTCATGGAAGCTAAAGATTCCCCCTATGCCAACGTTATCGCTGTGCGCGAAGCTGACAAGGACAGCGATAAAATCAAGGCGCTGAGAGATGCCAGTCAGTCGCAGCAGGTGCGTGAGTTTATTGTGAAGGAACTGGAACCCAAGGGTATTCTCCCTTCATTCTAAATCTGATTTCTGAAACTGTTCGGGCGCATCCGATGCGTAAAATGAACTTAACGGCCGCCGGTTTTCCGGCGGCCTTTTGCGTAAGTCATACATTTTCTCTGCTGGTATTTTAAAATAATCTCCGCCAATAGTCTCAGGCGGTGTCAGTCAGAATCTGTGAGTTTCCGATATCTCTCCTGTTGAAAACCTATCACTATTTCATGACCATCGTCCACCAGCAATGCGGGAAAAGACAGGCCGGGGTTGTATCTCATGATTTTTTCCATCACAGCCGCCCGCTGGGCCTCAGCTATC
>JAFQMU010000006.1 GCA_017421085.1 Desulfovibrionaceae bacterium
AATTCCACACCAAACTGATGGAAAGCGGGCCGAATAAAGTTTCTCCCTTTATGATTCCCATGCTCATTTCCAATATGGCGCCTGGCCAGGTTTCCATTGCTACCGGGGCTAAGGGAGCCAATCTTGTGATGACTTCCGCCTGTTCATCGGGGCTGCACGCCATAGGATATGCCGCTATGGAAGTGATGCTCGGACGCTGTGACGCCGTAATCACCGGCGGGGTGGAGTCTACCATCACCCCTATGGGTGTTTCCGGTTTTACTGCGCTTAAGGCCCTTTCCACCTCGCATAATGATGACCCGGAGAAGGCCTCCAGACCATTTGATAAAAACCGTGACGGCTTTGTGCTCGGCGAGGGCGCAGGCTTTTTGCTGCTGGAGTCGCTTGAGTCGGCGGAAGCCCGCGGCGCTGCAATTTATGCTGAGATTGTCGGCTTCGGGGCCAGCGGCGATGCTTTTCACATGACTGCTCCCTCTGAAAACGGCGAAGGGCTGGCCCAGGCCATGCGCCAGGCCCTGCGCGAAGCCGGGGTTGCGCCTGAGCAGGTAGGGCATATCAATGCCCACGGCACTTCCACTCCGCTGAACGATGCGATGGAAACCAGGGCGATAAAGAGCGTATTCGGAAGGCATGCCTATGAGCTGGCTGTTTGCGCCAACAAGTCGCAGACCGGACACCTGCTTGGAGCAGCCGGCGGAATGGAGAGCGTATTCAGCGTAAAGGCTCTGGAAACGGGAATTGTTCCCGGAACCATCAATTATGAAGAGCCCGACCCGGAATGCGACCTGAATTATATGGGCGATGGCCCGAAAAAGCTCGACCCGGAATATGTGCTGTGCAACTCCGCAGGCTTTGGCGGCACCAATGCCAGTATTCTGTATAAAAAATACCTTTAAATTCGGAAGGATTCGACCATGGAAGAATTGTTGATTCAAGATCCGGAAATAGGCCGCTCGGTTGTTCGGGAAGTGGAGCGTCAGACCTCCAAGCTCGAGCTGATTGCCTCAGAAAACTTTGTGTCTGCCGCTGTGCGTCAGGCCCAGGGCAGTGTGCTTACCCATAAATATGCCGAAGGATACCCCGGCAAACGCTATTACGGCGGCTGCGAATATGTTGACGAGGTGGAAGATCTGGCCATTGCCCGGGCAAAAGAACTGTTTGCGGCTGAATATGCCAATGTGCAGCCCCATTCCGGTTCACAGGCGAACATGGCCGTGTATTTCTCGCTGATTGAGTTCGGCGACACCATTCTCTCCATGGATTTGTCGCACGGCGGGCATCTTACTCACGGCAGTCCAGTGAATTTTTCCGGTCGTTTCTATAAAATTGTGGGTTATGGGGTAAGCCGTGAAACCGGCACCATTGATTATGAACAGGTTGAAGCCCTCGCCAGAGAGCACCAGCCCAAGCTGATTGTGGCCGGCGCCAGCGCTTACCCGCGCATTATTGATTTTGAACGCTTCCGGCAGATTGCCGATATGGTCGGGGCCAAACTGGTTGTAGATATGGCCCACATTGCCGGTCTGGTGGCTGCGGGGTTCCATCCTTCTCCGGTTCCCCATGCGCATGTGACCACCACTACTACTCATAAGACTTTGCGCGGCCCCCGCGGTGGGATGATTCTGTCTTCCGAAGAGTTCGGCAAGCAGTTGAACAGTATGATTTTCCCCGGAATGCAGGGCGGTCCGCTTATGCATGTTATTGCAGCCAAGGCCGTTGCTCTGGGCGAGGCTCTGCGTCCGGCTTACAGGAAATACCAGGAGCAGGTGGTCAAAAATGCAGCGGTGCTGGCCTCCAGGCTCAGCGATGCCGGGTTCAGGCTGGTTTCCGGCGGAACCGACAACCATCTGATTCTGGTTGATCTTACCGAAAAAGACTACACGGGCAAAGATGCCCAGCTCGCCCTGGATGAAGCCGGAATTACGGCAAATAAAAACAGCGTGCCCTTTGAAACCCGCTCTCCTTTTGTGACCTCCGGCCTGCGTCTCGGCACTCCGGCGCTCACTACCCGGGGCATGAAGGAGAAGGAAATGGAGCAGGTTGCAGCCTGGATTGCCGATGCTCTGGCCAATATTAAAAACGAAACCCGGCTGAAGGAAATCTCCCGCGAAGTGGCCCGCTTTGCCTCCGATTATCCGCTGTTTGCCTGGTAAGCGAACGGTGAGTCAAGAAAGACTGAAAATATTTTGGGGAGCGCACGGTTTTAACCGCGCTTCCCAAAATACCAATCGGTTGGGCCGGGGATTTTAAAACAGACTGCGGGCTTGTCCGGTCGGGGTCAACATTGCTGTTGCAAATGCTGAATGCATCCATTTGGTTGATTCCATCTGCTTCGCAAGAAGCCCGAGATTCCCCGCCAGAGCAGGCATCTCAAATCCTGCTCATCTGTTCTGCTGTTTCCCTAATGTTCAAAACATCCTGAACCTGAACCGGTAAATGTTACGGCATTGATAAAAGCGATGTTTATTTGTTCTTCCTGTTCCTGAAAGAACCTGTTTGTCAGTTTGAGGCTGAATGCAGGAGAGTAGTTGAAGCGGGCAGTTTCTGCCGCAATTGGATTTTTAAAAATGTAATCTTTGGGTGGGCAGGATCTGCTTTTCCTGTTACATTATAAGCCCGGAGCCTGATAATGAATACACTCCGTTTGCCCTGGCCGCAGTATTTTATGCAGATAACCTGCCTGGTGGCGGAACGCTCGACCTGCCTGCGGCGCAAGGTAGGGGCGCTGGCTGTGAAAGATCGGCGTATTCTCGCCACCGGTTATAACGGCGCTCCTTCCGGCATTCCTCATTGTCTGGATACCGGCTGTCTGCGTCAGAAACTTGGTATCCCTTCCGGCGAGCGGCATGAAATCTGCATTGGCCTTCATGCTGAGCAGAATGTAATTATTCAGGCGGCAATACACGGCATTTCTCTTGCCGGTTCAGAGATTTACTGCACTCACCAGCCTTGCCTCATCTGTACTAAAATGTTGATTAACTGCGGTGTCCGCGCCGTGTATTTCGCCAATGCCTACCCGGATGAACTCGCCTCTAAAATGGCTGTCCAGTCTGGAATTCCTTTTACTTTACTGCCGTTTGAGTTGTCGGAACAGACAGCCGCCGGGCAAGCAGCCGGAGAAATTTTGGGGTAAATGGGCGGCTGATGAAAAGCTTGATTGCAGAACAGGCCATGCGCCGGGCTGTCAGACTGGCGCAGCAGGGTCTGCCCGCAGTGTCCCCCAACCCGGCGGTTGGTGCGGTGCTGCTGCAGGATGGTAAAGTTGTGGCTGAAGGGCGGCATGAATATTTCGGCGGCCCTCATGCCGAGGTAAACTGTCTGGCTGATGCCGCCCGGCGAGGCATTGACCCTAAAAACTGCTCCATGTTGGTGACTCTTGAACCGTGCAGTCATCATGGCAAAACGCCGCCCTGCACTGAGGCCGTTTTGCAGGCCGGTGTGCCGGAATTGCTGGTGGGTTGCGCAGATCCGACTCCAAAAGCAAAGGGCGGGGCAGAGCTCCTGCGGCAGCACGGCGTGCGGGTAGAGATGGGAGTGCTGGAAGCTGAATGCCGCGGACTGATATCTGATTTTCTCCACTGGCAGACATCAGAGCTGCCTTTTGTCAGCTTGAAAATGGCTGCAACCCTTGACGGCTTTATTGCAACCCGGGCGGGGAAGTCTCGCTGGATAAGCGGCCCGTCGGCCCGACAGCGGGTACACTGGCTGCGGGCAACCAGTCATGCGGTGCTGATTGGCGGCGGCACCCTGAGGGCGGACGATCCGCTTTTAAATGTGCGTTTTGACGAGTTTGTTCTTGAAGGCTGCCCGTCTGAGATGAAGACAGATATTTTGCCTGCCGTGCCTGGATTGCAGGGCCGCGATGATGCGGCCTGGCTTAACCCTGAACCGCTTCAAAATATCATTCAACCGAGGGCTGTGGTGCTGAGCAGCCGGGCTCTCGACCCGAAAGCTCTGCCCCGCCTGCTGCGTGAGCGGGGTAAAAGCCTGATTATTGTTACTGAAAGCAGTTCTCCACTTGCGGGGCAGCGCAACCTGCTTGAGGAGTGGGGGGCTGCCCTGCTTTGTATAGATGCCCCTGCTGGTTCTTTTGGGCGGGGGGCCTCAGCTCTGTCGGGCAGTTCCGGAATCTGCTTTTCTTCTGAAATTTTGCGTGAAGTCCTGGTTCGGCTGCGCTCGGAGTTTTGCTTGCATCGCATTCTCTGCGAAGGGGGCGGACAGCTGGGGCTCAGTCTGCTGCGGGGCGGACTGGTACAGGAATTTGAGTTGCATCAGGCGCCCTTGCTTATGGCGGACAGAAATGCCGTGAATCTCTTTGACGGCCTGACCCCGCAGGAAGTCAGCGATGGGCTGCATTTGCATCTGTTACAGGTTGCCTGTCTTGGCGGCGATATTATTTCAAAATATAAACCGGGGGAATAGATGTTTACAGGTCTGGTGGCAGCTGTTGGCGTAGTGAGGGAAATTTCAAGGCAGGGAGGAGATTTGCATCTGACCGTTGCCACGTCGTTCAAGCCTGATGCACTGCTCACCGG
>JAFQMU010000059.1 GCA_017421085.1 Desulfovibrionaceae bacterium
TGATGACCACCACCATGGTGCGCATGGAAGACACCATTGCCCTGCTCCGGGAAAAAGAGCTGCCTATCAAGGTCATGGTGGGCGGAGCGGTAGTGACCGAAGAATACGCCCGCTCTATCGGGGCGGAGGGTTACGCCGCCGATGCAGTGGCTTCGGTGAAAACGGCCAGACACCTGCTCGGGCTCCCCTTAAACGGCTCTGAGCACAAAAAAGCAGGAAATTGAAAAATGCCCTCAGGCTATGGTGCAAATAAAATTTTTAAGCTATAAAAAACGGGGGAAACAGGTAAACTGCCGGTGTCATCCGGTCGGCTTGCGCAGCCTGCCCAGGCTCCGGCTTATTAAATTTACCCTGATTCTCACAGGACAGCCCAAATCAGTATGGAGAACACTTTGAAAAATCGGTTTTTGTTTTTTTTCAGACCGGCCCGGCAGCTCGCTCTGTTTCTGGCTGTTTTTTCTGCGGCCATGTTTTTATTTGCCCCTCACCCCCTGGCAGCGGAAAAATTCAAGACTGCCAGTATAGATGATATCGGGACCCTGATAGAAAGCCATGAAGGCGAGATTGTGCTGCTCAACATCTTCGCCAGCTGGTGCCCGCCCTGCGCTCAGGAGGCGAATAATTTCGTGCGTTTTTACCATGATAACCCCCCGTCCAGCGGCGTGCATCTGTATGGCATCTCGCTTGATGACAACAAGAGCGACCTCAGCGCGTTTATTGACAGAAAAAAACTCAATTTCCCCGTTTACAACTGCGGGCAGGACTTTGTCGATTTCTTTGAAATTCAGAGCATACCCACCCTGATTGTAATCGACCGGGCAGGTTCGCTGGTGGAATATCGCATCGGTGTGGCCTCGCTGAAAGAGCTGAATCAGATTGTCGAAAAGTATAAATAAAACTTCTGGGGAGGGAGCCGGAAGGTTCCCTCCTCTTCTGAAAGCGCCGTATGAAAACCGGCTGCCGTTTAACGACAACCAGCTTAAACGCACAGGATTTCTCGTGCCTTAGCCTATCCTCCGCCTGAATGTTTATTCAAACCAGGCTTAAGATTACTCCGCCATCCTTATTATATCAACACGCCCGCTCCGATTACAGGCAGACGAGCCGCATCCGTAAAGTTTATAAACAAGCGGAATAATTATTTCTTGCACAAACCCGCCTTAGCAGGTATCATTTTTCTGTTGTTTTCTGAAGTGTGAAAACCTTAACTCTTCCGAAACCGGATTCATTTATGATTATTGTCTGCCCCAAATGTTCCACCAAATTTAACCTCCCCGATGACAAAGTAAGCCCGCTGCGCAAAGTAAAATGCAGTTTTTGCGGCAATATTTTTGTTATGGCCGACGGTTTGGATGACAAAGCCTTTTCTCAGCTTCCGGGGCTGGGCGCAAGCGCCCCCAGCGCAGATGAAAAGCCAAGACCTGTTGTTGCCGCTGAGCCAGAAGCCCCAAGAAAAGCAGCTGCCCCACAGAAAAAACGGAGTAAGCTGCTTCCCATTATGCTCGGCCTGCTTGTGCTGCTGCTGGGAGGCGCAGGGGCAGGGCTTTATTTCAGCGGAATAATCGGCGGCGGATCAGATGACGGTCAGACGCAAACCGAACCTGTGCCCCAAAGCGAACTGAACGCCACCGGGCAAGCGCCCGCCCCTCAGGCGGAAGACGGCGAAATTAAGGATATTATTTTCCAGAATACCAAACAATATTTTGTCAACAATGAAAAGCTTGGGCAGATTTTCGTGGTGGAAGGCAAAACTGTCAACAATTACCGCACTCCGAAGGAGCTTATCCGCATTGAAGCCAGCCTGCTTGATGCCCATGGCGCAGTGGTGGCCAGCAAGCAGCTGTTTTGCGGGGTAACCCTGACCATGTTCCAGCTTCAGGTTCTGTCTGAAGAAGAAATTGAAAAAGCCCTGAACAATAATATTGAAATTCTGGCCAACAATCTGAACATTCAGCCGGGCGGCTCAGTTTCATTCATGACTGTTTTTGTCAACCCTCCCCAGAGCATCAGCACCCTGTTTCTAAAAGTGGTCGATGCCAAAGATTCGCCCAATTAGAATTCCGGTATCTGACGCCATTTCAGAGCGGCTCAACCTGAGACTGAGCCGCTCTCTGATTGTTCAGGGTCACACAGCCCTGCGCGCTGAAATGAAACCAAAAACTCATCTGCGGGCGTGGCGCAACCGCTTGCGCAGCAGCTGGAGCCAGTGTCCTCCCGACAAGCCCAAACCTATAAATTTTTCTCAGCAAGCGCTGAATATAAAAAGCAGACCGTTCAGGTCTGCTTTTTATGTTGTCACTTCTGAA
>JAFQMU010000060.1 GCA_017421085.1 Desulfovibrionaceae bacterium
CGATGAAAACCTCACTCTGGAAGAGCTGACCACCCCGCTTTACGGCTCGGTAATTATTGAAGGCTTCCTTGATGCCGACTTGGAAGGTCTTCCCCAGATTAAGCAAATCGGGGTCACCAACAATCACAGCGCCCTGGAATGGAAGGGCGAAAAAATCAAGCTCTCCGAGCTGCTGCCCGCCTGGGAAGAACCTTTGGAAGGGGTATTCCCCACCCGGGCCATTCCGGCAGCCCGCCCCAAAGATACGGTCGTCAGCCCCCAGAACTGGAACGAACGCAACTACAGCTACCCCAAAACCAAAACCCCCGCCCCACGCGTGGCTATTCTCGCCCTTCCCGGCACCAACTGCGAATATGACAGCAGGCGCGCCTTTGAGCTGGCAGGCAGCGCCCCGGTTGAGCCGTTCATCTTCCGCAACCAGAGCGCATTTGACGCCCAGAAGTCCTGTGAGGAATTTGCCCGTCTGGTACGCAACTCGCAAATCCTGATGCTGCCGGGCGGCTTCTCCGCCGGCGATGAACCGGAAGGCTCGGGCAAGTTCTTCGTATCCGTATTCCGCAACCCCATGGTGCGCGATGCAGTGGAAGATTTGATTCAGAATCGCGATGGTCTGGTGCTGGGCATCTGCAACGGCTTCCAGGCTCTGGTCAAAACCGGCCTGCTCCCGTTCGGCCATATCCGCAATCTGGATGAGAACGCCCCCACCCTCTCATACAACAATATCGGCCGCCACATCTCCCAGATAGTGCGCACCAGAGTAGCCTCGGTCAAATCGCCCTGGCTCGCCCTGCATGAAGTGGGCGATATCCACATGATGGCCGTTTCGCACGGCGAAGGGCGCTTCACCGCCCCGAACGCCACTTTGAAAAAGCTGTTTGAAAACGGACAGGTGGTCTTCCAGTATGTTGACCTCAAAGGGGCAATCAGCCTGGAAACCCCGTTTAACCCCAATGGCTCCGACTACGGAATTGAGGGCATCTGCTCCCCCGATGGTCGCGTTCTCGGCAAGATGGGCCATACCGAACGCGCCGGGTCCGGCCTGCTGATCAACAATGCCTATGGCGATTTCAGCCAGAAGCTCTTTGCTGGCGGGGTGGCGTACTTCAAGTAGTCAGATAAAAAATGCGGGAAGCTCAGGAGCACACCTCTGAGCTTCTCGCATCCAGATTTATATTTAACCCACCAGCTTTCACCTAAGCAGCTGTCGTTCATAATTAATTATGATTATACTCTGCATGCCCACAGATACACCATAAAGAATTCTGCGGCTTATTTGGGTCAAGCATAAATTTTGTACAAGGACATCCTCCCCACCTGCAGTCACCACTCCCAGCAAATGCAACAGCTGAAACTCCAAGGACAAACAGAATAATAAGAAGCATTACGGGATATTTTTTCATTACCAACAACCTCCTTGAATGTGTTTAGATGAAAACCTCATTTACAGACGTACTGTCAGTGTATCGGAAAGGAAAACAGGTGATTGCTATGAGTTGCATACTATTTCAAAAAGTATTCATGTTATACTATTGAATATTTAGATAATTAAGTGTTTTTCTTTACAGAAACACACTGACAGTACGTATATTTACAAATTCTCAATATATTTTAAATAAAATCAAACAGATTTCACTGGTTTATGCCCAGCCGGATAACCCGGCAAATCCCAGTTTCCCGGCACGGGGCATAAACTTCACTCCGTAATCCGACAATATCAGCTACTTTTCTTCTAAAAAATCAATAATTAACCTTGCCATTTTTTTTAGTTTGTTATATGTAGACCTACTTGTGCCTTAAACTTCAGCTGAATCACAACCATTAAGGTGGTCAGTTGCCTATAGATATAATAATTGCTGGATATCGGCCTTTCATCATTGCGAGCAACCCTTGGCGTGGGCTCGCTTTTTCAGCTTGTGTACAGGCGGTTTCAGGCAAGTGCTATTGAAAACGGACGATTTTTCCGGCTTTCCAGCCTTTTAAACCGGCCCTTGGCGGTGCAAATGCAATTTATGCTAACCGGTCAATTCTTCGAGGTATGATTCATGGCTCAGCTTGTCAAAGAATTTGGTAAAATTTCCGTAGCCCTTTCGGTGCCCCATCTGCTCAACCTGCAGGTTGACTCTTATAAAAAGTTCTTGCAGGAAGGGGTAGCCCCGGAAGCGCGCAACCCGGACGAAGGTCTGGAAGCGGTGTTCCGCTCCGTATTTCCCATTGAAGACTTCAACCGCACGGCCAGCTTGCAGTATGTCAGCCACGAAGTGGGCGAGCCCAAGTACGATCAGAGCGAATGCATCAGCAAGGGTCTGACCTATGAGGCCCCTATCCGCATCAAGGTGCAGCTCATTGTGTTTGACGTGGACGAGGCCACCGGCAACCGCAGTGTGGAGCATGTGAAGGAGCAGGACATTTACTTCGGCACCGTGCCCCTGATGACCGAAAAAGGAACCTTCATCATCAACGGCACTGAGCGGGTTATCGTAAACCAGTTGCAGCGCTCTCCCGGCATTCTCTATGAGCACGATTCAGGCAAGACCCACTCCAGCCGCAAGGTGCTTTACTCCTGCCGCATCATCCCCATGCGCGGCTCCTGGCTCGACTTTGACTACGACCATAAGGACATCCTCTATGTGCGCATCGACCGCCGGCGCAAAATGCCCGCTACAATTCTGTTCAAGGCCATGGGCATGGGCAAGGAAGATATCCTCAACTATTTTTACAAAACGGAATCTTACCAGATTAAGGGAATGCAAACCTTCATGGAAGTGCGCAAAGACCTTTACCGTAAAGAGCTTGCCTACACCGACCTGCTTGACGCCAACGGCGATGTGGTAACGAAAGCAGGCCGTCCCATTACCAAAAAGGCTTGGAAACAGCTGGCCGACAGCGGTGTGGAATATATTGAAGTCGCCCCCAACACCCCCATCGGCCTGTTTCTGGCCGAAGATATCGTGCACCCGGAAACCGGGGAAGTGATGGCCCAGGCCGCCGATGAGATAACCCCCGATCTGTTCGGCAATCTGCGGGAAAATCTGATTGAAAAGGTAATTGTGCTGCATACGCGCGGCACTGAAACTTCCTCATCCATCCGCGACACGCTTGTACTCGACAAAA
Source organism: Desulfovibrionaceae bacterium (assembly GCA_017421085.1). Taxonomy (GTDB): domain Bacteria; phylum Desulfobacterota; class Desulfovibrionia; order Desulfovibrionales; family Desulfovibrionaceae; genus RGIG1962. The sequence goes on from JAFQMU010000060.1 coordinate 3,112, forward strand.
TCGAAGACACTATCCAGGCCCAGGTGGAAATTTACCGCCGCCTGCGCCCAAGCTCGCCGCCTACTCCGGAAATCGCTTCTACCTTCTTCGACAATATTTTCCGCAATGCCGATTACTACGACCTGTCGCCGGTGGGACGCTACAAGCTCAACCAGCGCCTGGGTCTGCATGAGTCGCTTGATCTGAAAACTCTGTCCGATGAAGATATTCTTCAGGCGGTGAAGGCGCTTACCTTCCTGAAAGATACCCACGGCCCGGCCGATGACATCGACCATCTGGGCAACCGCCGCGTGCGCCCTGTTGGCGAGCTGGTGGAAAATCAGTACCGCATCGGTCTGGTGCGCATGGAGCGCGCCATCAAGGAACGGATGAGCCTTCAGGAAGTTTCCACCCTCATGCCTCACGACCTGATTAACCCCAAGCCGGTGGCAGCAGTGCTCAAGGAATTTTTCGGCACCTCTCAGCTTTCCCAGTTCATGGACCAGACCAACGCCCTGTCGGAGGTTACCCACAAGCGCCGTCTGTCCGCCCTCGGCCCCGGCGGTCTCACCCGCGAACGGGCCGGTTTTGAGGTGCGCGACGTGCATACTTCCCACTATGGCCGTATCTGCCCCATTGAAACTCCGGAAGGTCCGAACATCGGCCTGATTGTTTCTCTCACCACTTATGCCAAAGTCAATGACTACGGGTTTATCGAAACACCCTACCGGGTGGTGAAGGAAGGCCGGGTGACCGATGAAGTGGTATATCTTGACGCATCCGCCGAAAACGACCAGGTTATCGCTCAGGCCGACGCCCCGCTGGATGAAAACGGTTATTTCACCAGCCCCTATCTCACCGCAAGAGCCAGAGGCGATGTGCTGACCATGCTGCCGGAAGAAATAACCCTGATGGATATTTCTCCCAGCCAGATGGTTTCCATTTCTGCTGCGCTGATTCCCTTCCTTGAGCACGACGACGCCAACCGTGCGCTCATGGGTTCAAACATGCAGCGTCAGGCCGTCCCCCTGCTGCGCAACGAGCAGCCTCTGGTGGGCACCGGCATGGAAGGTGATGTTGCCAAAGACTCCGGCGCCTGCATCATTGCAGAAGGGCCAGGCGTGATTCGCTTCGTTGATGCTGAGCGCATCATCGTATCGTATGAACCGGCGGCCGATGGCTCGGTTCTGTACAAAGAAACCGGGGGCGTGCACACCTATACCCTGCAAAAATACCATAAGTCCAACCAGAACTCCTGCTTCGGCCAGAAGCCTATCTGCCTGCCCGGGCAAATCATCAAAAAAGGCGATATTCTGGCCGACGGTCCCGGCATCGAGGAAGGTGAACTGGCCCTGGGCAAAAATTTGCGCGTGGCCTTCATGCCCTGGTGCGGCTATAACTTTGAAGACTCAATTCTCATATCCGAACGCTGCGTAAAGGAAGATACCTTTACTTCCGTGCACATTGAAGAATTTGAAGTGGTGGCCCGCGATACCAAGCTCGGCCCGGAGGAAATCACCCGCGATATCCCCAACGTGGGCGAAGACATGCTCAGAAACCTTGATGAGAGCGGCATTATCCGCCTGGGCGCAAACGTCAAGGCTGAAGATATTCTGGTGGGTAAAATCACCCCCAAAGGCGAAACCCAGCTCACCCCTGAAGAAAAACTGCTCAGGGCCATCTTCGGTGACAAGGCCCGCGATGTGAAGAACACTTCGCTCAAGGTTCCTCCGGGAATTGAAGGTACGGTTATTGAAGTAAAAGTGTTCAACCGACGCTCAGGCGACAAGGATGAACGCACCCTGAATATTGAAGACTATGAACTGGATAAACTGGGCCAGAAAGAGGCCGACCACATTCATGCCCTGTCTGATGTGGTGCGCGAACGCATTCTGAACATCGCTCAGGGCGACAGTCTGGCTCATGACATTATCGGCAGCAAGAAGGGCGAAGTGCTGGCTGCCGCCGGTTCCCCTGTCAGCGCAGAGCTGCTGGCCGATATCCCGGTAAAAAAACTGGCCGGAGCGTTCAACAGCCGGGCAGCAAACGAAGCGGTGACCATGCTGCTCAATGATTATGACCGCCAGGTAGCCTTTATTCAGGAGCTTTACGAGTCAAAACGCGAAAAAGCTACAGAAGGCGATGACCTGCCGCCCGGCGTAATCAAAATGATCAAGGTTTATATCGCGGTAAAGCGCAAGCTGGCCGTGGGCGACAAAATGGCCGGACGCCACGGTAACAAGGGGGTTGTTTCCAACATTCTTCCCATTGAAGACATGCCCTTCTTTGCCGACGGCACCCCGGTTGACATTGTGCTCAACCCCCTGGGCGTGCCTTCGCGTATGAACATCGGTCAGATAATGGAAACCCACCTGGGCTGGGCTTCAAAAGAGCTCGGCGCCCAGCTGGCCGCCCTGATTGATTCCGGCGCGGCCATGCAGACGGTGCGCGATGATGTAAAGGCCATGTTCGACTCCAGGCATATCAGCGAAATGGTAGACGGCATGGATGACGAAACCCTGCGCCAGGCCGTGCTTAAGCTGCGCGAAGGGATTGTATCCAAAACGCCGGTGTTTGACGGAGCCTCGGAAGATGAAATCTGGAGCTGGCTGCAAAAGGCGGGCCTGCCTGAAGACGGCAAGACCACCCTTTATGACGGCCGCACCGGCGAGCCCTTCCACAGCCGGGTAACTACCGGGATTATGTACATGCTCAAGCTGCACCACCTGGTTGACGAAAAAATCCACGCCCGCTCCACCGGCCCCTACTCGCTGGTTACCCAGCAGCCGCTCGGCGGTAAGGCCCAGTTCGGAGGCCAGCGCCTTGGGGAAAGGGAAGTGTGGGCTTTGGAAGCCTACGGCGCAGCCTATCTGTTGCAGGAGTTCCTCACTGTCAAGTCAGACGACGTGACCGGACGCGTGAAGATGTACGAAAAAATAGTGAAGGGCGACAACTTCCTGGAAGCCGGTCTGCCCGAATCGTTCAACGTGCTGGTCAAGGAATTGATGTCGCTTGGTCTTGATGTCACCCTGCACCAGGAAGAAGAAAAGAAGAAAGGGCGGCGCATGGAGTTTTTTGAACAAACTCTGGAAGCTCGCCGCATGCATGGCGAAGATGAGCGGGGCCCCATGGCCGCTCAGTTCGCCCAGCCTGAAGTCTATGACGACGACCGGGATGAAGGCGATGACGACACTGACGAGTTCGATGATACCGATTACTCGACAAACTATTCCAATGACTTTGCCAATGATGACGAAAACTTCGGCAACATTGCCGATACGTCCGGCAACTTTGGCAACAGCAGCTACTACGACAGCGATGATGAGGATGACGGTTACGAAGACGGCTATGCGGATGACGGTGATGAACCGGAATATTCCGACGACCGGGAAGACCAGGAAGATGAAGAAGACTTTGAAGATTTCAACGACTTCGAAGACGATGATGACGATTAGTTCTCCTCTGTCGGCAGGCGCTAAGCCCTCAGCAGGCAATGACCTTTTATTTAAAAGGAATATAATATGAGTTTGGATGAATTGTTCAGCGTAAGAGGCTCCTCAAACAATGTGGCCAATATCGCAAACATAAAAAATCTGAAGGCAATTCAGATTTCCATCGCTTCTCCGGAAGTTATCCGCGAATGGTCATACGGCGAGGTAAAAAAGCCTGAAACCATCAACTACCGCACCTTCAAGCCCGAACGCGACGGTCTGTTCTGCGCCAAGATATTCGGCCCGGTTAAAGACTATGAATGTAACTGCGGCAAATACAAGCGCATGAAACACCGCGGCATTGTCTGCGAAAAATGCGGTGTTGAAGTCATTGCATCCAAAGTGCGCCGTGAACGTATGGGGCACATTCAGCTTGCGGCCCCGGTGGCGCATATCTGGTTTTTGAAAACTCTGCCTTCCAAAATCGGCACCCTGCTCGATATGACCATGGCCGACCTGGAAAAGGTGCTTTATTTCGACTCGTATATCGTGCTCGACCCGGGAGAAACAAACCTCACCAAAATGCAGGTAATTTCTGAAGATCAATACCTGCAGGTCGTTGACCGCTACGGTGAAGAAGCCTGCCGCGTGGGTATGGGCGCAGAAGCGGTGCGCTCCCTGCTGGAAGAGATCAACCTGGAAGAGCTGCGCAACCAGCTGCGTGAAGAATCTCAGGCTACCCGATCCCAGACCAAAAAGAAAAAGCTTACCAAACGGCTCAAAGTAATTGAAGCGTTCATCGACTCCAACAATAAGCCCGAGTGGATGATTCTGGAAGTAATTCCGGTAATTCCCCCGGAATTGCGTCCGCTGGTTCCGCTGGATGGCGGCCGCTTCGCCACCTCCGATCTGAACGACCTTTACCGCCGGGTGATTAACCGCAACAATCGCCTGAAGCGTCTGATGGAACTGGGCGCACCGGAAATCATCATCCGCAACGAAAAACGGATGCTCCAGGAAGCGGTTGACGCCCTGTTCGATAACGGCCGCCGCGGCCGCGCCATTACCGGCACCAACGGGCGCGCCCTCAAGTCCCTGTCCGACATGATCAAGGGCAAGCAGGGCCGCTTCCGCCAGAACCTGCTTGGTAAGCGCGTCGACTATTCCGGCCGTTCCGTAATCGTGGTCGGGCCAAAACTCAAGCTGCACCAGTGCGGTCTGCCCAAGAAAATGGCCCTGGAGCTGTTCAAGCCGTTCATCTATTCCAAACTGGAAGAACGGGGGCTCGCCTCCACGATTAAAAGCGCCAAAAAGATGGTTGAGCGCGAAGATCTGGTGGTCTGGGATATTCTGGAAGAAGTGGTGCGCGAATACCCCATTTTGCTGAACCGCGCCCCCACCCTGCACCGCCTGGGTATTCAGGCCTTTGAGCCGCTGCTGGTGGAAGGCAAGGCCATTCAGCTCCACCCGCTGGTCTGCTCCGCCTACAACGCCGACTTCGACGGCGACCAGATGGCCGTGCACCTGCCCCTGTCCATTGAAGCCCAGATTGAATGCCGCGTGCTGCTCATGAGCACCAACAACATTCTCTCTCCGGCCAACGGCAGCCCGATTATCGTTCCCAGCCAGGATATCGTGCTTGGCCTCTATTATATGACTGTTTCCCGCTCGTTTGAGAAGGGCGAAGGCATGACTTTCTGCGCCCCGTGGGAAGTTATCGCCGCCTACGATGCCGGGGCAGTCAGCCTGCACGCCAAAATCAAGGTGCGCATGGAAAACGGCAATATTGTCGATACTACCCCCGGCAGAATTATTATCTGGGAAACTTTGCCTGAAGGCATTCCCTTTGCCAATGTCAATACCGTGCTGAACAAGAAGGCCATTGCCCGCCTGGTGGGCGAAGCCTACGCAGGCGCCGGGGCGAAAACCACGGTTATCCTGTGCGACCGCCTTAAAGATATAGGTTACGAGTTCGCCACCATTGCCGGCATCACCATCGGGGTGAAAGACCTGCGCATTCCCGACCGCAAAAAGGAAATCATCAGCTCCAGCCAGCAGGAAGTGGATAATATCGAACAGCAGTACCGCGACGGTATCATCACCCGCACTGAAAAGTACAACAAGGTAGTGGACGTGTGGACCCGCGCTACTCAGGACGTTTCCTCTCAGATGATGGCGGAAATTTCCTATGACACTGCGGTTGACCCCAAAACCGGGCAGGAAGCGCGCGACTCTTCCCTCAACCCGATTTATATGATGAGCGCCTCCGGCGCCCGAGGCAACCAGGACCAGATGCGTCAGCTGGCCGGCATGCGCGGCCTGATGGCCAAGCCTTCCGGGGAAATTATCGAAACCCCGATTACCTCCAGCTTCCGCGAAGGTCTGACCGTGCTTCAATACTTCACCTCTACCCACGGCGCTCGTAAGGGTCTCGCCGACACCGCGCTGAAAACCGCCAACTCCGGTTATCTTACCCGCCGCCTGGTAGACGTGGTGCAGGATGTAATCGTATCAGAGCTTGACTGCGGTACGGTTGACGGCATTGATATTTCCCCGATTATCAAGGGCGGCGACATCAAGGTTTCGCTGGCCGAACAAATTCTGGGGCGAGTATTGCTCTACCCTGTGTTTGACCCGGATACCAAAGCGGAACTTTACCCGGCCAACACCCTGATAGATGAACAAATCGCCAGAGATCTGGATTCGCGCGGCATCAGCTCGGTGGCCATCCGTTCTCCGCTTACCTGTCAGTCTGAGCGCGGCGTGTGCTGCCACTGCTACGGGCGGGACCTTGCCCGCGGGCATCTGGTAAATATCGGCGAAACTGTGGGAATTATTGCAGCCCAGTCCATTGGTGAGCCGGGCACGCAGCTGACCATGCGTACCTTCCACATCGGCGGCACCGCCTCCCGCGAAATTGAACGCTCCAGCATTGAAAACCAGCACGCAGGGCGCGTGGTGATATCGCGGGTGAAAAGCGTCACCAACCGCGAAGGCCAGGTCATGGTGCTGGGCAAGAGCGGTCAGATTTCCATTGTGGACGAACAGGGCCGTGAACGCGAAAAATATCTGCTGCCCAACGGCGCCAAACTGTTTGTGAGCGAGGGTCAGGAAGTTAAGAAAGGCACCCTGCTTGCGGAATGGGATCCGTTCAACGAACCGTTTGTGGCCGAGCTGGACGGTCTGATCAAGTTCACAGATATTGTGGACGGCAAGACCTGTCAGGAAAAGACCGATGACGCCACCAAGATGAGCACCATTTCCATTATTGAGTACCGCACCACCAACTTCCGCCCCTCCATCTCGATTACCGATGAAGCGGGTGAAGTGAAAATGCGCGAAGGCACCAATCTGCCCGCAGTTTACTCTCTGCCGGTTGGAGCCATCCTGATGGTGCGCGACAAAGAAGAAGTGGTGGCCGGTGACGTAATTGCCCGTAAACCCCGTGAAACTTCCAAAACGAAAGACATTGTAGGCGGTCTGCCCCGGGTTGCAGAGCTCTTTGAAGTGCGCAAACCCAAAGATATTGCTGTAGTATCGGAAATTGACGGCATTGTGTCTTTCAGCGGCGAAACCAAAGGCAAACGCAAAATCACCGTTTCGCCGGAAGCGGGCGAACCCAAGGAATATCTCATTCCCAAGGGCAAGCACATCACTGTTTCTGACGGCGACTTTGTCGAAGCGGGCGAAATGCTTACGGAAGGACATCCGGAACTTCATGATATTCTGGCCATCAAGGGTGAAAAATTCCTGGCATCCTATCTGGTGGATGAAATTCAGGATGTGTACCGCTTCCAGGGCGTTGGAATTGACGACAAACACATTGAAGTTATCGTGCGCCAGATGCTGAAGAAAGTCAGCATCATTGACCCGGGAGATACGACCTTCCTGGTGGATGAGCAGGTGGACAAGGTGGAATTCAAAGCCGAAAACGCGAGAATTGTCGCCGAAGGCGGTCTGCCTGCCCAGGCGCAGTCGCTGGTGCTCGGCATAACCCAGGCCTCACTCACCACCTCGTCATTCATCTCGGCAGCTTCCTTCCAAGAAACTACCAAGGTGTTGACCGAGGCTGCTCTGCGCGGCAAAACAGACCATCTGCGCGGTCTTAAGGAAAACGTAATTGTGGGCCGCCTGATTCCTGCCGGTACCGGCTATCGAGAATATGTATATTCTGATATCTCGGTACCTGAACAAAAGGAAAAGCCGGACAAGTTTCTTGAAGATCTGGAAGAAGACCCTCTGCTGGTAGACATCAACCTTCCGGCAGCCGGTTAAACAGGCTATTTATGAAAGTGGAGGGCTGTCGCCCACCACTTTCATTGCCGCAAATATAAATTTTAATCTGCAGGACAAAGGATGCTCATACCTTCAGTTAAACGTCGGGGCATTCCCCCCCGCCGAACTTATCAGGGCGGCTTTCTTGTCTTGCTGAAATTTTTATTCTTTTTTCTCTGCTTTCTCTGCATCTTCCCTGCCAGCGCCCCTGCACAAATCTCTGAGGGGGGAACTGCCGCCGTCAGGGCGGATTCCGGCCAGGCCAAGCCGTCTTTTATACTCAATAATTTTTATCTTTCCAGCAATGAAAATATGCTCACCGCCCGCCTTGCTGTGAGTATAGATAACTTGCGATATTTAAATGACATTCTGCGGGATGGCGCCCGCTTGGTTCTGGAGTGTGAGAGCAGGCTGTATCGCAAGCGCACTCTCTGGGCTGATGCCCTGGTTGCAGAGCACATATTCTCGTCAAATCTGCAATACGATCATTTGCAGCGCAGCTTTATAATTTTTTCGGCCAGCGGCGCCTTTATCAGCAAACCCAGCCTGGAAGAGCTGCTGCAAAGCACCTGGGGCAATCTGGAAATGCCTCTGGCGGAATTTTCCAACCTTGAAAAAGACGAAACCTACGCCGCCATAGTTTCACTTGAATTAAAACATGCTGAAATGCCGCCCTGGCTGACCAAAAACGTATTTTTCTGGTCTGATACGCTGGTTCCCCGTCAGGAATATGAGCTTGAATTTGACTATTAAACCAGTATGACTTTAATATCGGCATAACCTCACTGATTACGCCTATGCCAATCTATTCCAAATGGAACAGGCAGGGGGCGTAAACTGATGCGAAATCTTGCAGCGCAACAGGTACATGTATGCCCACAAACAAAGATACGCATACCATTATTCAAATCAGTCCGATCACTCAAGTGGAGCGCAAGCGCAAGCGCACTGAGTTCCTGATTGGAGTGCTGGCCTTCATTTTGATTGTGGGCATAACCACCCTGGCCCTTTCGCTGATTGGGGTTGAGTCTGTGCTCTTTTTTGTGCTGCTCAACATCAATATTCTGCTGCTTGCTCTGGTGCTGTTTCTGGTGGTGCGCAACGGCATCAAACTGTTGCTCGAGCGGCGGCGTGGGGTTATCGGTTCACGCCTGCGCACCAGGCTGGTGGTCACTTTCATGCTGCTTTCGCTCATTCCTACCACTATGATGTTCATCGCCTCCACCCGGGCGGTGCAAAGCTCGGTAGATTACTGGTTCCGCAACCGCATTGATTCGTATATCCAGATGGCCTTGGGGGTAGGGGCTCAGTATGTGGACGGCATTTCGGGTTTTCTCAAGCAGCAAAGCAATCTGATTGCGCATGAGCTCAGCGAGCGGAAATTACAGCCCGGGTCATCTGAGCTGGAACAATTCCTGAGAGAGCGTGAACAAAGCCAGCCATACGCACTTATCGGGATAATTTCAGCGGATGGTAGCAAAGGGAGCTGGAGCTTCAATGGAGAGGCAGACCTCGCCTGGCAGGATGTGCAGACCAGAATCAACTGGGCCGATGACGCACAGGAAGCCAATTACCGGTCAGTTTTTCAACCGGGTCAAGATGGCGACTATATTTTTGCAGTGCAACCGCTCCCCCTCTCAGATGAAAATAATGCCAAAGACGCCGGTAAAGATATCTCAGATTCACCCGGCTCGACCATTCGTAGCGCCCCTGCTTCCGCGCCGTTCAGCCCCCTGAGCCAGTCACCCGGACCTCAACGAAGCAATGCCACTCTCCCGGATGCCGGGCGTTCAAACTACTATCTGATTCTCTCGCTGCGCCTGGATCAGGGAACGCTTTACCGCCTGGACAGCCTGGCCAGAGCCAGCTCAGAATATCGCGACCTGAAAGAGCTGCGCCGCCCGTTTAAAACTACCTTTTATTTCTTTCTGGCCCTGATTGCCTTAATCATCACCCTTGGGGCCATGTGGGTCGGTTTCCGTCTTTCCAAGCAGCTCAGCCAGCCTTTGCAGGCTTTGATGGACGGCACCGAGCGCATCGCCAAAGGCGATCTGTCCATTCGCTTTGACGACAGCGGCGCAGATGAAATTGCCCTGCTGATTCAATCATTCAACCGGATGACCGATGATTTGGAGCAAAGCAGACAGCGCATAACGGCCAGCAATGAGAAACTGGAAGAACGTACCAATTATATTGAAACTGTCCTGAACAGCATTGCCGCCGGGGTAATTTCTCTGGATGCCGATGAGAAAATCGGTACAGTAAATAAAGCCGCCTGCGCCATTTTTAATCTCAAGCCGGAAGACTTCATCGGTAAGCACCCGTCAGATCTGCTGCGCGGCAAACAGGCCCTGGTAATCACCCAGCTGCTTGAACAGATTCGGCGTTCTCCCGGGCTGCCGCAGCAGCGGCAGATGAACGTAACCCTGCAAAAACGGGAATGGCGCCTGCTCATCACTGCCACCGCTCTGGTGGGGGCAGACGGTTCATTCAACGGGGTGGTAGCCATTTTTGAAGATGTAACCGACCTGGAAAAAGCGCAGCGCATGGCTGCCTGGCGCGAAGTGGCGCGGCGCATTGCGCATGAAATCAAAAATCCGCTTACCCCAATTAAGCTGTCGGCCCAGCGTCTTGAACGCAAATTTGGAGAAGAGGTCAGCAACCCCAGCTTTACCCAGTGCACCCGGATGATAGTAAGCCAGGTGGAGCAGCTGCAACAGATGGTTGAAGAATTTTCAAGCTTTGCCAAGCTGCCGGAGGTAACTTTGCGCCGCGACAATCTAGCATCTCTTCTGGAAGAGCTGCACCTGCTGTTTGCCAACAGCCACAGCTCCATCAACTGGGGGTTGCAGCTTGACCCCGGTCTGCCGGAAGTGGATATGGACAGAGCCGCTCTGCACAGGGTTTTTATGAATATTCTGGCTAATGCCGCCGATGCCCTGCGAAACAGGGAAAACGGCCAGGTGACAATGGCAGCCGCCTTCAAGGCGGAACAGGGCGTTGTTCAAATAGAAATCTCTGACAACGGCACCGGCCTGGACAGTGAAGAGCTCGACCGCCTGTTTGAACCCTACTTCTCTAAAAAGAAAGACGGCACCGGCCTGGGCCTAACCATTGTCAAATCCATTATCAAAGACCACCGCGGCTATGTGCGGGCCCGGAACGGAGTTGATTCAGGCGCGGTGATCACCGTTGAATTACCGGTTGCCGAAGAATAATATTTTACTGAACTATCCTCAGTTGGGGATTGAACCAAGTCAACGTGCTTTCACCTGATTTATGCCTTATCAGCTTCAGATAAAGATTCAATAAATATGAACTGGCGTTTAACGCTGCCGGAAGAAAGCGGAATGAGCCCGATGCCTGAGTAAGGCACCGCCTTCTTCAGAGTGCCAGCGGCTCTCCACATAGCCAAGTTCATACAGGAAACGCTGCCTCCGACTCCCTTATTCTCCAAACAAATAAACTTCCTGACAGAAAAGTAAAACAGAATATTCATCCGGCAGGAGGAAAAAAATGACCGGTTTTTTCAGACAGAGTAAGCATTAGCAGGCAGGAGCTTTCACCATGCCTCGCCATGGAGACAAATAGTTCAAAATTTAAGGCTCAATATATCGGCAGGTATACGCTACTTATATTCCGCTTCATGACGGAACAGCCTTTTGCCGCCGGAAGAAAGCGCGGGGTCAAACTCGGAAATTTCCAGGAAATATCCGAAGCTGATGTAAAAGTTGCGGTCGTCCAGACTGGATGGAGAATCAAGCCTGAAATCGAAAGGCAGGGGCTGTGCTACTGGCGTGCCGGGGGCATATTCCTGGCGGTGCTGCTCAAGAATCCTGCCCCGCTGATCGGTGACATAAACCATGATTACCGCCCGGGCATAGCAGCTTGCCCATGGCGGCAGCAGCTCCGGACGGATGACGGCCTCCCCTTTCAGTCCGCTTTCTCTACCGCTTTCAGTGTAGCCCAGATAACTGAAATTAAGAGTGTTGGTAGCCTGAGTAATCGGGCGGTCAATCTGCCAAGGATTGCCGCTGAGGTAAGTAGGCGAATACGAGCTGCATCCCTCACCCAAGAGCAGCAGAACAAGCGCACACAGCAGCAAAGGCCGCCGGAAAAGCGGAGCGCGGGGTTTTATTTTTAACAGACTGACAGGTTGGCTCATCAGAAAAGCATACTAGCTTTTCAGCCAATCTACAATAGCTTTTGCACACTGATCGGGATCAAGTTCATCTGCATGCAGAATGAAGTCAGCATAGGCGTTATACAGAGCGTAGCGCTCTGCAATGAGATCCTCGATGGTCTGCCCGGGCGCTATGGCCAGGCCGCGGTTGGGATTGCGGGCAATTCGCTCAAGAATAATCGGAGTGCTTACCTCCAGAAAGACAACCGGCCCCAGACCAGCCAGATGCTCCATGGCCGCCTTGCGGTAAACCGCCGAGCCGCCGGTGGAAAGCACAGTGCGTTCAGCATCAACCTTGCAGAGCACAGAACCTTCGACGTCAAGGAACTCTTCCTTGGTCATCATGTCAGTCACAGCCTGCAAATTTGTGCCGTAAGCCGCTTCAATCAGGTGGTCTGTATCAACCTGAGTCCAGCCCATCTGATTTGCCAGCGCACGCCCTACTGTGGTTTTACCTGCGCCGGCCATTCCAATCAGCGTGACGCAGCCGTTATTGCGCACCTTTTTATAGATGGAATCGGAAGAAGAAGAAACAGAATTGGAAGTGGCGCTGTTCATAAACTGGACTCTCAATAAGGTTTGAGCATCATGCCCGCTGACAAGGAAAAGGCAGGCATGAAAACATGCCTGCCTTCGAATAACAAATACCGAAAATTAACGCTTCGAGTACTGGAAGCGAGCGCGGGCGCTGCGCAGACCGTACTTTTTACGTTCCTTGGCGCGGGAGTCGCGGGTAAGGAACCCGGCTTTCTTGAGCATACCGCGCAGATTCTGATCAACAGTCAGCAGAGCGCGGGAAATGCCGTGCCGCACTGCTTCCGCCTGACCGGACACGCCCCCGCCGGAAACAGTAACTTTAATGTCAAAGCGGTCGAGGGTTTTGGTCAGATGCAGAGGCTGACGAATAACCATCTGCAAAGTTTTACGCGGGAAATATTCATCAACAGGGCGCCCATTCACCAGAATCTGCCCGGAACCGGGATAAAGCCGGGTTCTGGCGGTTGCGCTTTTACGTCTGCCTGTACCGTAGTTGAATTCAGTGCTCATGTTAATTCTCCAAAACCTTAGCAGTCAAATTCCAGGGGCTGCGGATTCTGGGCGGCATGAGGATGCTCAGGCCCGGCATATACCTTGAGCTTTTTCAGCAAAGCCCGCCCCAGCCTGTTTTTGGGAAGCATGCCCTGCACAGCCTTTACGATTACCTGATCCGGCTTTTTGCCGAGCATTTCCTTAAGGGTGTCGGAATAAATTCCGCCCGGATAGCCGGTGTGGCGCCAATAAATTTTATCGTCCATTTTTTTGCCGGTAACGCGAACCTTTTCACAGTTAACAACAACGATAAAGTCGCCGTTATCCATATGCGGCGCAAATTCAGGCTTATGCTTGCCGCGCAGACGATGTGCAATCTGAGTTGCCAGACGACCCAGAGTTTTATTGCTGGCGTCTACCACAAACCAGTCTCTCCGGATGTCTTTGGGCGTTGGGGTAAAAGTTTTCATCCTGTTGCTCCTTAACAAGCTTGGAAAGTGAAAGCTTGTAAGCTGTTTATACAATAATGTCAAGCGCAAAAACAATGAAATGAACCTGATTTTTCAAGCAACCGGGTTCAGCTCATATCTGTCGGCCTGCGAGCTTGTAACGGGTAGCCCGACTCAAATTGCGAAAACACCTTGTGGTTTGGTTTCGTCAAGTTTAAAGTACGTTTGGCAATCGCTCGATTCGGCCAGAGAGGTATACACTCAACCGAGCAAAACTGCAACCGATTTCGCAAACTTGTTAATCAAATTTATGCCTGGCAATGGCGGGTTTTTAAGCGAGGCTCTTATGACCGGAATCAGAAAGGTGTTTTTGCAATTCATTTTTTCCGGCGCGCAGATGAAACGCTGGAACGACAAGCTGCGCCCCATGGACATGTTTGAAGTTGACAAGCAGGCTCATAAAATGATTGTGGCCTGGCTGCTGCTTACGCTCAACTCCCAGCGCCTCCCGGCCGACGAGCGTATTGAGCTCACCCGCCAGGTGGTGGAAGGGGGCATTTTTGATTACTTTTACCGCCTGATAATCACCGATATCAAACCGCCGGTATTTTACCGAATAAAAGAAAACCGTGAACATTACGCCGCGCTCTCCCGCTGGGTGCTTGATGAGCTCTCGCCCATTCTGTCCGGACTGCCGGGCGGAGTGTGGGAACGCTTTCAGGCGTGGACCGGCAACAAGGTAGAAAGCCCCCGCCCCAGCCTGGCTGAACAGATTCTTGATGCAGCCCACATGTACGCCAGCTCCTGGGAATTTAATCTGATTAAAGACCTGAACTGGTTTGATGAGGAAATTCCTGAAATTGAAGAGTCATTTCGCCAGCTGCCGCTGAAATTCGCTGATCTGCCGGGGGCATCGGAACTTTACGAACCGGCGCGGGGCAGCCTGAGCAACCGCAACCCGCTGGCCCGGTTCGCGGCGCTCTGCGGTCAGCTGCGCTTTCAGGCCCGCTGGTCGCAAACGCCCCGCATTCCTGAAACATCGGTGATGGGCCATATGTTCATGGTGGGGGCCTACGCCTACTTTTACAGTCTGTACGCAGGCGCCTGCCGGGCCAGGGCCCTGAACAACTTTTTTGCCGGGCTGTTCCACGATTTGCCGGAACTTCTGACCAGAGATATAATTTCACCGGTAAAAAAATCGGTGGAAGATCTGGACAGGCTGCTCCATGATTATGAAATGCAGCAGATGCAGTCGAGGGTGTTCACCCCGCTGCTCGAGGGCGGTTACCCCTGCCTGGCGGAGCGGCTTTCATACCTTCTCGGACTGGAAACCGGCTCAGAGTTTCATTCATGCGCAAGACTTAACGGCAAAGTTACCCGTCTGAGCTTTGACGATCTGCATACTCACTGCAACCAAGACGAGTTTGACCCCAAAGACGGAGAACTGCTCAAAATGTGCGATGAGCTGGCTGCCTTTCTGGAAGCGTACACGGCTGTCCGAAACGGAGTGACCTCCCCTGAATTGCAGGGCTCCATGTGGCGGCTGAAAAACCTCCGGCGCAACCATATTCTGGGCAATATCCACTTCGGGGCCATCCTTGCTGATTTTGACTGATAAAAAGGATTTAATCAAAATGACAGAACTGTAAGCTGTATGCCGCCTTTTACAAAAGACACCAAAAAAATCAGTTATCTGCCGATAAATGTCTGCAAGCGAAACAGGCGCCGCGGGGGCAAGAGAAGAACAGAAAGCTGTTGCCGACTGTTCTCTGATCGGGCTGAGACCGGCCGCCGCCCCCGGCATTTGTGGAAAAGGCGGAGACGAATTACTCTGAACCAACCGCAATTTTTACTGGAGCCCAGCAATCTTGCGCCAGGCAGCCTCGCCGTCGCCCCCCTTTATCTGGCGGCCTGCAAATAGGCTTTACGCAACAGCGGAATTTCCATCTGCTCAGCCAGCAGCAGATAAATAAAACGCAGATAGTTCTGACGAATTTCCCGGCTGACGGCAATTCTGCTCTGGATAATCCGCTGAAATCCCGGGAGGCAAAGCGCGCTTTCCGCCGCTGTCCCATCGGTCAGGCTGCCTTCTCCGCTGTTGTTCATATCTTCCACATTATAAAGTCGATAGGTCAGATTATTCAGGATTTTTCCCTCTGACAGAGCCAGCAGATAGCGGGTAAAGGCCTCCGCCCGGTGGCGGGCGCGGTGATAACGGTTGACCTTGGCAAAACCGGAGCGGGCCGCCGCCAGACAGCGGGCCGGATCTGCCAGAAGCAGACGCGCCATGCGGGCTGCATCCTTATGATTATTCATTTCGTAAACAAACAAATCTTTATCTGGCGTGAACAAATCTGTAAGCCCATGCCCAATCAACGGGGTAAGCAGAGCCCCGCCGCAGCCAAGGGCCTCAAACACCCGAAAATTCAAATCTCCCAGTTCGCAGTGATTAAGCAGCAGGCGCGCCCGCGGGTAAAGCCTGCGGTAAGCCCCGCGGGTTAAGACAAATTCGGGGAGCTCGCGCTTCAGAGCCTGCATAAACTGCTTGCGCAGCGGAGTATTTTCCGAATCAACAGTGCCGACAAACAACAGATCCCAGTCGCGGGTTCCCCAAGCGTCCAAAAGGGCATCGGAGCGGCCTTCGACGTTTTCGAGGGGCGACCCAGCTTCTTCCGTGTAAAGTAAAGGATCAGGAGGCAGGTCGTTATCTTTGGCAAAGGCAGGGCTGTGAACAATGCTTCCGCAGGGCAGCCGCATATGTTCAAAACGGGGAATGTGATCTTTCAGACTTACCAGGCAAACGTCAAAACCCTGCGCATAATAGGGGTACCATGAATGAATATGCGAATCTACGCAATAAAATACGGTAAGACAGGGAAAATCCTCCATCCCCAATACAAAGGGAGGCCGACTTTTGTCGGCTACAACCAGCACATCAGGTGGGCCGTCAGCCAGCTCAACCAGGTCATCCCAGCCAAGAACCGCCGTATGCTCAAAATTGTGCAGCCGTAAATCCCAACCGCAGGAAGCGAGGCTCCGGCCAAAAAACGGACTGCCCACCCAGAGCAATTTCTGCATAAGTTGCGCTAAAAACCTTGTTAAGTTATGAGCTAAAAGTTATATTGAAACACTGTCAAAATCAGCCGCATCTTATTGAACGGCTGTGTCAGACAATCTAGCTGAAAACAGGTTTATATGCAAATTGTCCATAAATCGGAGCGTCTTGCTTCCTTGCAGATATATGTCTGAGAAATCACGCCGCATGCTCAAAATGAGCCTGAAAATAATTTCAGCGTGCACAGTCGCCTTGTTTGCGCTGGCGGTCTTCACCTACTTCTTTCTGTCTGAAGCCCTGAGCCTGAATCAGCGCATTCCCGCTTTTCTGGCGCAGGAATTAGGCCTGGAGTGCCGGGTGGAAAAAGTGCACATCGCCTTTCTCCCCAAACCGGGATTATTACTTGACAATATCATTATCCTCCCCCCCGGTGAAACCTTTGCCGCCAACCCGCAACTGAAGGCGGCCGCCCCGCTGCAGGCAGACGACATGGCTTCAAAGCAAAATGCCTCTGCTCCCGAGCCTGTTCAAAGTATGCATGGCAGAAATGATGCCCTGCCGCCTTCGCACCAGCCTGCCGCTGCAAACGGCGCTGTTGAAATGCCTGCTGAGCCTCTTCATCCGCCCGTTTCCCATCTCGAAATCGGCAAGCTCGCCATTTATCTGGATATTCCCCAGCTGCTCAAAGGAAATTTTCAGCCCGACGGCCTCAAGATTTCAAACCTCTCGCTCAATCTTGCCGGGCTGGGAGAACTATCGCAAATTGCTCAAAATATCCTGAATAAGGTAAAAAATCAGGCGGAGGATGAACATTCCATCCCTGTTTTGCCCATATGGAATGCAACAGAAAAAAGTTTGACCAAAACCGGAGAGCAGGCTGCTCAGGCTGAGGCCCGTCCGCCCGCCTCCACCGCCGCTGCTGACAAACCGGCGGTGATTGTTGAGGAGTCGCCCCCTGAAACCATCGCCGGGGTGTGGGAAATCCTGAAAAAAGTTCAACTGGACGAAGCCGCTGTCTTCATCCCGGACAGCAGAGGAGATTTTCGTCCTCTGCTGAGCCATATCAGACTGCACGAATTCTTCGGTTCTCTGGGCCTGTCTTTTTCCCTGAACATTCCGATTGACGGGCAACCCTATGCCCTTGATCTTAAACTGGATGCGGGCAGCTTTCAGGCCGATTTCGATACACTCGCGCTCAGCCTTGAAGCCTCCGCTGAAGATGCGCATGGCTTTGATGCGTCTCTGAACACCGATATAACCTACAACTACAGCAGCCATCAGGTCTTTTTCAACGACTTTTTACTGAAAACAGGTAAAACCAGCCTCAGCGCAGACCTGATTCTTGAATTTTCTCCAGACAGCTCAAATCACCCATGGCGCCTTAAGGGGCCCGCCCTGCTTAATGATTTTGATTTGCCGCGCTGGGTTGAGCCGCTCACCGGTCTGTCGCCTGAAACCCAGACCCTGCTCGGCCAGATTTCAGGAAACCTGGAACTCGAATTTAACCCGGAAGGACTGCTGCTGCATAACATTGCAGTGAATGCCGGCCCATTCCCCTGGCAGGGCGACGGCAAAATTCTGTTTCCCGGGCCCGACCCTCAGCTCGGTTTTTACTTAAAAACCCCGGAGCTGCCCCTGGAAGCGATTTTCCCGGCCGTAGCCGCACCCGGCCTGCCCCCCCGCTTCACTGACCCGCCCCCTTCCTTCAATGCCCCTTACTTTTTAAGCGGAGAAGTTAAAAACGCCCCACCGGTAGAGCTGGTGCTTGAGGCCGATACCCTGCTGTTACGCCACCTGAAGGCAGGCGGCTTCAAAGCTGAAATGCACAATCACCCCACCCATGTAAGCTGGAAATTTACCGCCGCCGATATCGGCGGGGGCAGACTTGACGCCGTGCTCCTCGACAACGATGACTATACCCTTGTTTCCGAAGGAAGTATTGCCTCAGCGGTTCTGGAAAATCTGCTGCCGGGCATGGGCTGGCAGGTGCCGCTGAACGGCCGTACTGATTTGACCTACAAACTGGAAGGACCCACCGCCACCCCGGAGGCCTTTCTGGAAAACATGAAGCTTACTCTGGAGGCAAAGGGCACAGACATCCTGTTTGCCGCGCCCAAAAGCGCGCTGAAAGACCGCAGCGCACGCAATTTTAACTTTTTTGAAAGGGTGAAGGCCAGCGCCCTGTTGCAGGGACAAAGCCTGCAAGCACAAAACCTGAGCGCCGGGTTCATGATTTCCGGAGACCTGGATGCGGAACAGCAGAAAGACAACCTGAAGCTCAAGGTCAAAGGCCCGGTTAATCTTGATAAAAACGACAATCTTGCGCTGCCTGCCCTGAATATTGAGGGCAAGATATCCAGCAGCCTTGCCTTCCTGGGTTTCAGCAAAAAGCAGAGCGGAACAGTAAAGGCCAAAGTGCAGTATTCGGAAGCGGCATCCACCTGCACTGTTGAAGTCAGCCGGCTTGAGCTGGCCGAAATGAACGCAAAAGCCGTCATAAACGCCAAAAACCTGAATAAATCTCCTATTCTGGATGGCGATGTGCATTTTTCCACGGCAAGCTTGCGCAAATTTCTGGCGGGCATGGGAGGGTCTGTTCCCGATATCCCTGAACCCCTGCTGCGCGAGGCGGAATTAAGCGCCAAACTGAGCGCTGCCTCCGGGAAAACCAGCTTTACCGACTTGAAGCTGAAAATTGACTACATGCTTTTTCAGGGCAAAGCCCTGCATGATTCAAACAATAAAATCAATCTGGAGCTCAGCGGCAATGAAGTTGATCTGGACGCATACTTCCCGGATAAAGAAGAACATGCATCCGCCCCCCCGGCTGAGCCATGGAACACTGAGGCGTGGCTGCGTCCCGATATCCGGATCAGCCTGGCCCTTGCCGACCTAAAGTATATGAAGCTGACAGGCAAAAATGTCAAAATTCAGTCGGTATCCGGCCAGGGAAAACTCAAAAGCGAATTTACAGCCGACCTGTGCGGCGGCAGGCTGCATGCCCAGCTCAGCGGCCACACCCAGAACAAGGCCCTTGCCTGCAGCCTCAGCGCGCGCCTTGAGCATGCC
>JAFQMU010000007.1 GCA_017421085.1 Desulfovibrionaceae bacterium
GCGTAAAGCCGTTTTCCCAGACCACGCGAAGTAAAATTCCGGTCGAGGTACACCGACATTTCCGCGTTCCACTGGTAGGCTGCCCGCAGGAGAGCGCGATGAGCGTAGGCATATCCCACAACTTTTCCATCCCGACATTCACAAACCAGATAGGGGTAATCCTTTGATATGCTGGCAATCCGCTCTGCAAACTCCTCTGTGGAGGGCAGAACATATTCAAAGGTAACCGGCGTTGCCATATATTGGTTGTAAATTTTGAGCAGGGCGGCGCTGTCGCCGGGTTCTGCAAATCGAATGAGCATATTCTTTCCGTATAATACAGGTTGAGTATTTAAGTTTGATAGTTTGCAAGGTCAGCATGTCAAACCTGACATGGTTCCGGAGTTTATTCCTATTTTTCCTTATCAGAGTGCAAATTCACAGCAGACGCCAGACGGCGCAGACGGAAGCTGCCGGCTCTGGCGAATTTATCCAGGTAAATAAAATATATGGGGGTGAAATAGAGGGTAACTATCTGCGAAAAGAGCAGCCCTCCCACCACGGCCAGACCGAGAGGCTGGCGGGCCTCTCCGCCCACCCCAAAACCGATAGCGATGGGCAGAGTGCCCATCAGAGCGGCCATGGTGGTCATCATAATCGGGCGAAAGCGAATCATGCAGCCTTCAAAGATGGCCTCACCCGCGCTTTTTCGGCCTGTGCGACGGCTTTCCAGAGCGAAGTCTATCATCATGATTGCATTTTTCTTTACAATGCCCACCAGCATGATAATCCCCACAAACGAGTACAGACTGAGGTCCACTCCAAAAATCAGCAGGGTAATCATGGCTCCGCAGGCGGCGGAAGGCAGCCCCGAAAGGATTGTTATGGGATGAATAAAGCTTTCATATAAAATGCCCAGCACCATATAAATAACCAGAATGGACAGGGCCAGCAACACGGCCATGCCGCCCAGAGAATCCTGAAACGCCTGGGCCGTGCCCTGAAACTGCTTGATGATGTCAGCGGGCAGGGTTTCTTCAGCCAGGTCTTCCACCTGACGCACAGCCTCGCCCAGCGAAACCCCGGGACGCAGGTTGAAGCCGAAGGTTACGGAAGGAAACTGTCCGGAGTGGTTCACCATCAGCGGACCGGCGGCCTGCCTTAAACTTACAATGGTGGACAGGGGAACCAGGTTGCCGTCTTTTGAACGCACATATACATAGGAAGAGAGCACAGCGGCATCGCGCCGAAATTCCGGCTTGAGCTCCATAATCACCTGATAGTCGTTAACCGGCGCATAAATTGTGGAAACCTCGCCTGAGGCAAAGGCCAGTTGCAGAGTGCGGTCGATGCTCTGAGCAGAAATACCCAGGGCGCTGGCCTTATCGCGGTTTATATCTACCCGCAGTTCCGGATTGTTCAACTGCATGTCGCTCGAAACTTCCTGCAAAATGGGCAGGGAGCGGAGTTCTTCTTCAAACAGGGCTGCATTCTGATAGAGAATCTCCAAATCGGGATGTTGCAGAGTATATTGATAAAGTCCCTTGCCCATGCGTCCTCCGATATTTATCAGCGGCGGGTTGACTACAAAGGCCTTTATTCCGGGGAGGTTGTTTATCTGGGGGCGCAGCTGGTCTGCCACTTCATCGGCGGAGCTTTCGCGCTCTTTAAAATCTTTCAGGTTTACGCTGATCATGCCGCCGTTACGCCCCATGCTGCCTGAACCAATCATACTCATGGTGCTGTCCAGGTCAGGGTGTTGCATGATAATCTGCTGCAACTGCCTCTGTTCCTTTACCATTCCTTCAAAAGAGATGGACTGGTTGGCCTCGGTGAACACCATCAGCCGCCCGGTGTCGGCGCTGGGCAGAAAACCCTTGGGAGTGATGACAAACAGAAATGCAGTAAGCCCCAGCAAAAACAAAGAAAATGCAAATGTCACCCTGTGATGGCGCAGGCAGAATTTCAGGCTTCTTTCATACAGCTCGGCCAAACGTTCAAAGCTGGTTTCAAGCCATTGATAAAACCGGTTGGAGCGGCCTTCATCGCGAATTCTTGAGGAGAGAAAACGGCTGCACAGCATGGGAATAAGGGTAAGGGCCGCCACCCCGGAAAGGGCGATGGCAATCATGATTACCGCGGCAAACTCCTGAAAGAGCCGCCCGATAATCCCCCCCATAAAGAGCACGGGCAGAAACACCGCGGCCAGAGAAATCGTCATGGACAGGATGGTGAAAGTAATTTCGCGCGCGCCGTCAATAGAGGCCTGCAACGGGGTTTTGCCCATTTCCAGATGACGCACGATATTTTCCAGCATAACAATGGCGTCATCCACCACAAAACCCACGGCCAGGGTCAGCGCCATGAGTGAGATGGTGTCAATGGAATAGCCAAGCAGTTTCATGGCCGCAAAGGTGCCGATAATTGAAATGGGCAGGGCCAGGCTGGGAATGATTGTGGCTGAAGCTGTGCGCAGAAAAATAAAAATTACCCCCACGACCAGAACTACCGTAAGCGCAAGGGTGAACTTGACGTCGGCCACTGATTCTCGAATGGCCTGAGAGCGGTCATATTGAATGTTGATGTCTACTGAAGCGGGAATCTGAGCCTTGATTACCGGCAGAATTTCCCGCACAGCATCAACTACTTCAATAGTGTTGGCCCCGGGCTGACGCTCCACCGCCAGCGTAACGGAGCGATTGTTATCGCGCCAGGCGGCGGCTTTATCCTGCTCGACACTGTCTTCTATATCCCCCAACTCAGCCAGGCGCACGGGCGAGCCGTTGCGCCAGGTGACGATAAGGGGGCGGAATTCAGCGGCGCTGAGCAGCTGGCTGTTGGTCTGAATGCTCTGCGAGCGGCTGACGCCATCCAGCGTGCCGGTCGGGGTAAGCACATTCCCCAGCAGGATTGCATCGGCCACTTCTTCAAGGGCAATGCCGCGAAAGGCCAGCAACCTGGGGTCGAGCCGGGCCCGCACTGCATATTTCTGCTGCCCCCACACCTGCACCTGGGCCACGCCCTTGAGCATGGAAATGCGTTGCCCTACCAGCGTTTCAGCATATTCGTTCACCTGCGACAGGGGGAGGGTAGGCGAGGAAAAGGAAATGAACAGAATGGGCTGCTCCGCCGGGTTGACCTTGCGATAGGAGGGCGGACTGCTCATCCCTGCAGGCAGACGCCGGGTGGCGCTGCTTATGGCAGACTGCACATCCTGGGCGGCTGCATCTATGTCTCTGTCCAGATCGAACTGCACGGTGATCCGCGTCTGTCCCTGCGAGCTCTGCGAGGTAATGCTGTCTATGCCTGCAATGGTTCCCAGCTCCTTTTCCAAAGGGGTAGCCACAGAGGCGGCCATAGTTTCCGGGCTGGCCCCGGGCAGAGAAGCTGAAATGGAAATAGTGGGGAAGTCGACATTGGGCAGGTCATTTACCGGCAGAGAATAGTAGCCCATTATCCCGAACAGAAAGATGCCCGCCATCAGCAGGGTAGTGGCTACCGGTCGTTTGATGAAAAAAGCGGTAAAATCCAAAGCAGCGCCCATGGGTTGAGGTGAAATTATCTGAATCCGCTGTGCTGTTTATTCCGCCCGCGTTTCAAATGGCGGACAAAGGGTTATTATTGGATATTATCCTGTTCCGGCAAGTTTTCAGTTGAGTTTCCATGCGCAGGTGCAAACGAAAGGGAAGCGCTGTCCAGAGCGGTTTCAACCGGCGCGGGCTGTTCGCGAATCTGCACCTTTGCTCCGGGGCTGAGGCGAATCTGCCCGCTGGTGACCACCAGCTCTCCCTCGCTCAAACCTTTGAGAACTACAGTTTCCTCTTCATTGCCGTAACCCGGCTCAATCAGTTTCATTTGCGCCAGGAGCACAGTTTCCCCCTGTTCATCAGCGGCGCTTTCCACCACATAGACGTAAGGCCCCCGTTGACTTTGCTGAACAGCCTCGTTGGGAACGAGAACAGCGTTTCTGATTGTATCAAGGTGCAGCACAACATTGACAAACTGCCCCGGCCATAAGTTTTCCAGTTCATTTTTAAATACAGCCTTAAGCAGAATGGTGCCGGTGGGGGAGTTAACCGCGTTGTCGATAAATGCGAGGGTTCCCTGTTCCGGCGGCAGGGCGGACTGAGGCGGGCTGACCAGCACGGGCAGCTCCACTTCTTTCATCCGGGTGCGAATCTGGGTCAGATACAGTTCCGGTGCGGGGAAAGTGACCCGCACCGGGCGCATTTGTTCAATGGTCACCAGAGGGGTATCGTCATTAGCCTGAACAATGTTCCCCCTGTGTACAATAATCCGGCCGGTGCGCCCGCTGATGGGAGCGCGTATTTCACAATATTCCAGTTGCAGTTCAGCGCTGGCCAGAGCCGCCTGATCTGAGCGCACCGTGGCTTCAAGGGCATGGGCGTTGGCCACGGCCTGTTCATACTCTTCACGGCTTACCGCTTCTTTGTTAATCAGCGAGCTGTAGCGGCGCAAATCTTCGCGGGCCTTATTCAGAGTGGCCTGATCACGTTGCAGAATGGCCCGGGCCTCATTCACTCGGGCCTGATATGGGCGGGGGTCTATGCGAAACAAAGGTTCCCCTTCATTCACATAGGCGCCTTCAGTGAAACAGATTTCAACAATTTCGCCATCTACCCGTGACTTTACTTCAACCGTGGAAAACGACTCTACTGCGCCAACCGTATTGATTTTTTCCTCAATGCTGCCCAGCCTGACCTCGGCTACAAACACAGGGGCCGGACGGACGGCATGGCGGGGCTCATTGCGCTCAAACAGCAAAAACGCCAGCAGAAGAACCGCCGCAATAACGCCTCCGCCTGCCGGAATATATAATCTTGTTTTCATGCTCAACCTTATATTCAGGTTTGGAAACAAGTTGACCTATTTAAGCATCAAACAGCCCCTGTCGGAGAGCGATAGAGCCACCTGGAGCAGAAACAGAAAATTTCACCTGGCCCGGAGCGTTATTTGATTTAAAATATCAACTACTCAAGGCTCAGGGGAGAGGCCAGATACTGCACCGGGGTGAGGGCATGGGGGGCAATCTGGTTTACATTTACCCCCAGAAGCCGCCACTGATAGGCCGGGGCCTTCCGTTCAGGGCAATAGGTAAGGGCAATGGCCGCATCCTGAACCGGGCCGGCAGCGCCTTCGCTGAGCTGCTCAATTTTAAAACCGGCAGCGCGGCGCGAAAAACTTTGACGCTCAGCAGGTAAAAAAGGACAGCCGATACAAAAATCCTCACTGTCGGCAGGTTGCAGTTCAAGCACCACTTCATAGAAGTTGTCCATGTTTCCCTGCATTCCCCCCTGAATTGCCAGACATTCATTAATCAGTTCGGCTCTGGTCCAGGTCCAGCTGAACTGCTGCACTCCTCCGGGCGGCTGGGGCGGGCCGCTTTTGCCGCAAGCAGCAAGCGCCGCCCCTGAAATGGTCAGAAACAGAAGGCAAATCAGTTTTTTGCTCAGGTCCATATTTTTTTCCACTCAACTATCAGGTTCATCGCCTCCAGCGGCGTGAGATTATTCGGATTGGTGTCGCGCAGCACGGCAAGCAGAGGGTGTTCCTGCCTGATGTCGTCAGGCGGGGCATCCGGTTCCGTTTTTTCTTTCTCCCTCTCACGAGGCAGTTCAAGGGAGGGCAGCAGGCTTTGCGACGGCTCCTCAATCTTTTCGAGAACAACAATGGAATCGCGCTGCCGGGAGCTTTTCTCCAACTGCTCAAGAATACATTTGGCCCGCCGCACTACAGGCTGGGGTACCCCGGCCAGCCGGGCAACCTCAATGCCATAGCTGCGGTCGGAAGGGCCGGGCACCAGACGGCGCAGGAAAACGATTTCACCGGCCTCTTCGGTAATGGCTACATTCATATTATATACGCCAGGAATTTTTCGTTCAAGGGCTATCAATTCGTGATAATGGGTGGCAAACAGGGTGCGAATAGCTCCCCCCCGGCGCAGGGCAAGCTCTTCAGCCACAGCCCAGGCCAGCGACAGCCCGTCGAAGGTGCTGGTGCCCCGCCCGATTTCATCGAGAATAACCAGGCTTGACTTGCCTGCCTGACGCAGAATGCGTGCGGTTTCCATCATTTCCACCATAAAGGTGCTTTGCCCCTGGGCGAGATTGTCTGAGGCCCCCACTCGGGAAAAAATGCGATCGCAAATGCCTATGCGCGCTTCACGGGCAGGCACGAACGAGCCCATCTGAGCCAGCAGGCAGATAATGGCGGTCTGACGCAAAATTGTGGATTTGCCCGACATGTTCGGTCCGGTAATCAGGAGCAGACGCCGTTTGTCGTCCATATGCAAATCATTGGGCACAAAGCCTGCCTCGCCCTGAATCGCCTCCACCACCGGGTGTCTGCCCCCGTAGATATTTATGGCTGTGCCCTGATGCAAAACCGGCCGCACCCATTTGTGTTTGCGGGCGGCCTCGGCCAGAGCCTGGGTAAAATCAAGCAGAGCCAACACCTCGGCCATCAGCATCAGGCGGTCGCGCGCGCCTTCCATTTTCCGGCGCAGATCCTGAAACAGCGAATATTCCAGCTTATACCGTTCTTCCACTGCCGAGGCCAGCCTGTCTTCCAGCTCCTTGAGCTCAGGGGTAATAAAACGCTCTGCATTGGCGAGCGTTTGCTTGCGGATAAAATGCCCCGGCACATGTTCCGAATGGTTGCGGGAAAGCTCAAAATAATGGCCGAAAACTTTGTTGTATCCCTTACGCAGGCGGGGCAGGTTTTCCTGTTCTTTTTGGAAAAGGGCTTCAATCAGTTCGTTGCCGTGTTCGCTGAGGTTAATCAACTCATCAAGCCGGGCATTGAACCCCTGCCTGAACAGGCCGCCCTCTGTTATGCCCTGAGGCGCCGGCTCAAGCAGAGCCTTTTCCAGCAGTTCAGAGTAGTCAGCCAGGTCATCCCACTGTTTCAGTATCCGCTGGAAAAGGGCAGGCAGGGCGGAGCCGTTCCATTCTCCGGAAGTAGGGTAGCCCCCTGTCGGCAGAAGCGCATTTTCCAGAACTGAGCGAATTTCCGGCAGAACCCGGATGCTGTATCTGAGGGCGACAAAATCTTTGGGAGTGGCCTTGTTCAACACTATTCTGGTTGTGAGCCGTTCAATGTCGTAACTTTTTTCCAAAACCGCCCGCAAGCCCCGGCGCAGGGAGTCTTTGTCGGCAAAAAACTGCACTGCATCCGCCGTGAGCTCAATATTCCGCCAATCCCGAAACGGATGGCGCAGACGCTCTTCAAGCAGGCGTCCTCCCATGGGAGTGAGGGTTTCATCCAGCACAGCCCACAGGGTTCCCGCCCCTTTACGCCCGTCAAGACGGCGAAAAATTTCCAGATTGCGCTCGGTGATATCGTCAATAATCAGGTGTTTACTCAGATTAAGCGGTTTAAACTCCCGAAGATGGGTGAGAGATTTACGCTGGATGTGCGCTGAATAAAAAATAAGAGCGCCGCAGGCTCTGGTCAGTTCACTTTTCGGGGCAAGCCCCACGGCCCCCAGTTCGGCAATATTTTGAGCCTTGAGAATGCGTTCCTCTGCGAGGCTTGAGTTGAAGGCGCTGCGTTCAGGCTGACGCACCGGAATTATCCCGACCAGATCCTGCCTGTCGCTCAGGCGAAAGTCAGAAGGGATGAGCAGCTCGCGGGGAGCCAGCTTATACACCCACTGCCAGAGCTCTTCCTGCCGTGCAGATTCAAGCCCCGACCATTCTCCGGTTGAGAAGTCAAGCCAGGCAAAGGCTCCGCTGCCGCTGCTTTCATTCCAGCAGAACGCCCCCAGATAATTATGTTTTTTAGCGGAAAGATTGCTGTCTTCCACAGTCAGACTGGGAGTGCGGATTTCGGAAAGGCCGCGTTTTACCAGACCTTTTGCCTCTTTGGGATCTTCCAGCTGTTCACAGATGGCCACATGGTAGCCTTTTTCCAGCAGCTGGGATATATAGCTTTCGGCATTGCGCCAGGGCACCCCGGCCATGGGAACTTTATTTTGGGCATCCGGGTTTCGGCAGGTCAAAGCAATGCCCAGCTCCCGCGCTGCGACTTCGGCGTCTTCAAAGAACAGCTCGTAAAAATCTCCCATGCGATAAAAAAGCAACGCCTCCGGGCATTCCTTCTTTATGCTCACATATTGCTCAAACATGGGAGTGAGACGGGGTAACTCATTCAACTCCGGCATAGTTTATCCAGCATAGGTCAGTTATTCAGTTTGCGTCTGAACAGAGCGGAATGCCAGCTGCGGCATCTGGGGCAGACAAAAAACAGACCCGGCATGGCAAAACCGCAGCTTGAGCAGACAAACTGCCTGGCGTTGCGTCCTTCTTTCAAAAAGTATCTTATCTGTTCATTGAACATGGGCGATGTGTTCTGATGAGCAAAGCTGATGCCCAGAAGCTCCAGATGCGCCGCCCAGAAGTCGGGGTCGGCAATGACCGATTTTTCAAAATAGGTGCCTGCCTCATGGCTTTTGCCGAAGCGCATCAGCATGAGCCCCTTGTAGTAGTTGTTCAGGGGATCAAGAGAAGCTTCAGGCACTGCCGCCGCAATATGCCCGGCAAGCTCGCTCCGCCAGGCCGTCATATCGCGGCTGACGCTTTCGGGCAGATTTTCAGGGGTATCGTCTATGAATTTAAGCAGGCCTTCAAGCAGCATGAACTGGTGTTCCGGCGGTATGTTTAAAAAGGCATGCCGCAGGGTTTTCTGAAGGTCTTTACCGGAAACATTGAGAGCTGCCGACTTTACCCGCATGAGCCAGGCTTCCGGCGATTTGGGGCTGACCCTGATGGCCCTTTTGGCAAAGCTTAGCGCCTCGGCGAAATCTGGCC
The DNA here is from genome assembly GCA_017421085.1 of Desulfovibrionaceae bacterium. Taxonomy (GTDB): domain Bacteria; phylum Desulfobacterota; class Desulfovibrionia; order Desulfovibrionales; family Desulfovibrionaceae; genus RGIG1962. The sequence goes on from JAFQMU010000007.1 coordinate 8,811, forward strand.
GGGCAAACAGCTCTTCGGAAATAAGAGTCAAATAATAGCTTTCAGCCACTTTATGCCCCAGCTTGCCGTAAGCGCGGGCAGCCATGAGGTAGTTGCGCGAATCGGCATAGAGCATGGCGATTTCCTGACGGATAACATCGTCAGGCCCGCCGTAGGCGAGGGCCTCTTCCAAAGCCTTGAAGGCGCGGTCTAGCAGCCCGCTGCGTTTATAGTCTAGGCCAAGCTCAAAATATATTCTGGCCTTCATATTGTTGTCTAGGCCAGGCCTGACAATCAGACCGTTGCGAATTTGAATGGCCCGTTCAATATCGCCCCGGGAGCGGTAAAGGTTGCCCAGGGCCAGATATGTTTCCACCCCGTCAGGGTCGTTGCGCACTTCCTGACTCAGGGCCCGGATAGCTGAAAGGGTATCGCGCTCAGAGGCGCTTTCCCCTTCATTCCAGGTAAGAAACAGCTCATCTTCCTTACCGAGCAAAGATCGCAATGAATGCTTAAAGCTTTTCCACAGAGCCACTTTCTTTATCTCCCGCTTGATTGTTGTTCTGAGCCGGGTTTTTACCCTCAGACGGATCGGTCGGTTCAGAAGATCCGGCCGGGCCGGCAGCAATGACGCCGGGAGCGGATGAAACTTCTTTTTCAGGTTCAGGGCGGCCCTCTTCCAGCGCCTTGAGCGGCTTCAGAGGAATGGCGCGAAGCTGGGCCACTTCCCGTTCAAGCACGGCGATTCTTTTTCTGGCACGGCGCACGGCCATTGACATTCTGATTCTGTCGGAGGCAAGAAAGAGCACCGATACCAGCGCCCCCAGAAACAGAGTGACC
>JAFQMU010000061.1 GCA_017421085.1 Desulfovibrionaceae bacterium
AAGCTCTTCCGGCTGATATCCCAGATGGCAGAGCGCCCCCTGGTTCAGATATTCAAATATGCCTCCCTGGTTGATAAAGGAAATAAACTGGGGAGAGTTGTCTACAATTGACGACATGTGAGTGAGCTTCTGCTCGGCGCTGTCACGGACAATAACCCCGGAAATTACTGTTCCGATCAGCCGTACCAGCTGAATGTCGCTTGCCGACCATTTTCTGGGGCCCCGCACTTCGCTCACGCCTAACAGCCCCCAAAATTCATCATCAATGAAAATGGGCACCTCTATCAGGGCATGCAGCCCTTTTTCTCTGGCCATAAGCAGCTTTGCATCAGCGGAAGTATCTTCCGCCACAAGGTAGTGCCGTTTTTCTGTCAGGTAAGCGTCATATTCAATTGCGCCGGGGACAAATGGAACTTTTTCGATGCTGATAAGGCGTTCTGAATGATTGGGATTATCCCATACATAGGTTCCTTCCAGCCAGTCGCCGTTTCGTTTTGCAAGCACAATTTTGCTGGCGTCCATGAATTCGCCCACCATTTGCAGGGCCCGCATAATCAGGTCGGAAGTATTTTCATCCGAAACGAAACTTTGCGACAGGGCGGCCATCAGTTCCTGCTGCTCCAGACGTTTTTGCAGATCTGTTTCCGCCTCGCGGATGGCTGTAATGTCAACAAGATGATGCAGGGTGGCCTTGCTGCCGTCCGTCCATTCGATAAAGCTGTTGCTCACCCTGTAGCGTTTACCCTGTATCAGCGCTTCCCAGATTATGGAGTCGCCCGTGTCGCGCAGGTTAAGTTTCACACAGTCTGAGCAACGCTCAAAACAATTCGGATAAAAGACCTCCCAGCATTTTTTGCCCAGCACCGCGCCGCTTGTCGTGAACTCGTTCATGCCCTTGTCATTGGCAAAAAGCACCTTGTCGGAATGCGTGTCGGACACGTAAATGGCTGCATCTATTGCATTGAGAATGCGGCGCATGGTTTCTACAGAAATTTTTGAGCTTCCTATCTTCTTCAGCATGCTGTTAATGGCGCCGCTGAGTCTGGAGAATTCTATGCTGTTTGAATATTTGGAGATATCAACATTTCCCTCTGAAGAGGATATTTCCCGTATGTCCCGGCTGAACATTTCAATGGGGCGCAAAATAAACCTGTTCACAATAACATAGAGCAGCGCGCTGAACAAAAGCATGGCAAGAACAATCAGAGCGCAGGTTCTGTTTACTGCATCCATGGCATTGCCATAAATATTATGTCTGCTGCTCAGCTTAATCAAAAGTTTGTTGCCGAGAATATCTGTGATGGGGATTGTTGTGGAGAGAGATGATTGCCCGACCTGCTCCGCCGGGTTGTCTCCTGCGGCGGGGGAAGCTTCCGGGTAAATTTCAAATTCCATGTTGAAGTCGGGCGTGATGCTTTCAAAATAGTCCTTGCTGAGAACATTCCCGAAAACCAATACTCCCCCCGGTTCCGTATCCTCCTGGTTGCTGACAATGGGCATGAGAGAAATGATGCAGGGAATTGAATTGTATAAATAAATGCCGGACATCCCCACTTCATCTGTGTTGTTATTTTCGTAAGCCGCCAGCAGGTCAGCGGCCGCCGGGTCAAGCGAAGCGCTCAGGCCTTCAACAAAAGCTTTTTCCGTGGGCTTCGCCGTATCCAGATAGGCGTCATGACTTTGTTTATTTTTGAAAATTGCGAAATGCAGGTTAAAACTGCCTAAGAGGGACGTGCCGTACCAGTTTTTTTCAATAAAGTCGGGATTGGCGCCCTGAACAAACTGATAGGTTTCTTCCCAGAAGGCCGTGTCTCTGGTCAGGGCGGCAAGGTTCTCCTGTGAATTTTCCAGCAGACCCAAAACGGTTTTTACTTCGCTGTTAAAGTGTTCTTTTTCAGCCTGGCTTAAAATCCGGGGAAGCGAGGTGTAAAATATAGCTGTGAATGCCGCCAGAAATACGCACAGGCTCAAGGCTATGAGTATTATAAAATAACGGCGCAATGAGTGCAGTTTCTGTCGCTTCATCTCGACCTCCCGGAATAAGGGATCTATGTAAATATCATGCGCATGGCCGCGAGCCATGCGGTCTGAAGTGTGTATTTCAGACCGTCAGCAATACACAGGATCGCGGGGCATGGACAGCATTGCCCATGCCCCGCAGGTAAATTACTCCAACCCGCTCTAATGACTGTTTTGCGCCTTGCCTGACAGGGCTTTTTTGACCCAGTAGCCGGCGCAGACAAACAATATCCACAGCGGCGCCACCAAAACAACCGTCTCCTGCCCGGTTATCCATAAGATATAGAAAATAACAAGGATGAACAACAGGCAGACGATGTTGCTGAACGGGTAAGCCAGTGATTTAAACACCAGCTTTGTGCCCTGGCGCTCAACAGCCGCCCGGAATTTCATGTGGGTTATGCAGATCATACCCCAGTTGATTACCAGCGATGCCACCACCAGCGACATCAGGATGCCCAGAGCGCGTTCCGGCATAACTGCATTGAGCAGGATGCAGAACATGGTTGCGCCGGATGAAACCAGAATTGAATATACCGGCACGCCTTTTGATGAAAGCCTGCCGAATATTTTCGGCGCGTTGCCCTGCAGGGCAAGGCCGTAGAGCATGCGTGAATTGCAGAACACCCCGGAGTTATATACGGACAGGGCGGCGGTGAGCACTACAAAGTTCAGCACATGCGCAGCCGACGGGATGCCGATATTGCTGAAAATTTTTACAAATGGGCTCGCAGCCATGCTTTCTTCCCAGGGCACATCGTGAGGCGCTATGCCGATTTGATTCCAGGGATAAAGCGCCAGAAGCACGATCAGCGCTCCCACATAAAAAATCAGAATTCTCACCAGCACCTGATTAATTGCTTTGGGAATGGTTTTTTGCGGGTCTTCCGCCTCAGCTGCGGCAATGCCCACCAGTTCAAGCCCCCCGAAGGAGAAAGTTACAACCGCCAGAGATATGAACATGCCGTGCATCCCGTTGGGGAAGAAGCCGCCATGCTCCCACAGGTTGGAAACCCGCGATTCCGGTCCGGCTGAACCGCTGAGCAGGATATACGAACCAAAAATAATCATTCCGATGATGGCCGAAACCTTGATGATGGAAAACCAGAATTCGGCTTCGCCATAAATGCGCACAGCGGTGAGGTTGATGGCGTTAATCAGAATGAAGAAGGCGGTAATGCTCACCCACTGGGGGATGTCGGGGAACCAGTGTTGCAGGTATACGGCGCAGGCGGTGAGCTCGCTCATGCTTACCAGAATGTACAGAAACCAGTAGTTCCAGCCTGACAGAAAGCCCGGCATCGGCCCCCAGTATTTAAAGGCCAGGTTGCTGAATGAGCCGGCAACCGGTTCCTGAGCCATCATTTCGCCAAGCTGGCGCATAATCAGAAAAGCGATCAGCCCGCCGATAAGATAGGCCAGAATAACCGATGGGCCCGCCATTTTAATGGTGGACGCCGTACCCAGAAACAACCCGGTGCCCACTGCGCCGCCCAGGGCGATGAGCTGAATATGACGATTTTTTAAACCTCTTTGCAAATCTTGCGGCTGCCCGGACATATAACCTCCCAAATAAAACCGGACGGATTAATCAGTTGAGGGCATCAAGACGCCCGACATAACATTGTTCATAAGAACGTGAAAACTCATTCATGGGAGCCTTATCAGAAACAGTTCCTGATTGCAAGCTTTTAATCAGTTGTGGGAACGGCTGCACCAGTTTTCATCCTTATAGAAGTTTGGCCTGACGCGCCTCTCTCAACCAGGCATACCAATTGGAAAGCCCCTCTCCACTGCGGCACGAAAGGCGGAAAATTTTCAAGTCATCGTTCAGGGCCCGGGCGAACTTTTCAGCCCGTTCCAGGTCAAAGTCCACATGGGGGAGGAGGTCGAGCTTGTTTAAAATCATTACGCTGGAAAGATTGAACAGAAGCGGATATTTTTCCGGCTTGTCATCCCCCTCAGGCAGACTGAGCAGGGCGATTTTATGGTCTTCGCCGCAGGGGAACTCCACCGGGCAGACCAGGTTGCCCACATTCTCGATAAATAAAATATCCAGATTGTCCAGATCAAAGTGGCTCAGGGCCTCGCGAACCATGCGGCTGTCCAGATGGCAGCCGCCGTCGGTATTGATTTGCCAGGCTGCGGCCCCGGTGGCTGCAACCCTTCGGGCATCGTTGTCGGTTTTCAGGTCGCCTTCAATTACTCCCATGCGGAATTCAGCGGCGAGATCCGAAAGCGTGCGTTCAAGCAGACTGGTTTTTCCTGCGCCGGGCGAGGAAATAAGGTTCAGCACCAAAATTTTTTTGAGGCTGAACAGACTGCTCAGTTCTTCAGAAATCATTTCGTTATTTTCCATTACAGGACGCTGCACCTGGATTTCCATATCTTCAACCTTGGCAGTATTATGCGGCATTAATCTGAAATCAGTCGCCGTCAACCTCTATTTGCTCCAGATACAGGCCCTTTCCTGTGAGCACCCTGTTGCCCTGCTCATTGCCGCAAACCGGGCAGGGCATGAACACCCCGCGCCTGCTTTCAACCTCAAATTCGGTTTTGCAGCGGTTGCAGGCAAGCCGGGGCAGCTCTTCCAGCAGCTCAAGCCTGGCTTCCTGCAGGGCAGGGTCGTGCATGGTCTGGATTTCAAACGCTGTTTCCATGGCTTCAGGCACCACGTTGCTCAGGGCGCCATATTTTATTCTGACCGAGAGCAGGCGTTGCGCCTTGGCCTTTTCCATTTCTTCCTTTATAAGGGAAATCAAACTTGCCGTCAGTGCCATTTCATGCATTCAGTATCGGTACGTCAAAAAAAAGTAAAGGTCCAGTTTTTTATGCCCAGACGCAGCCGTAAAAATAATTTTCGCCGTAAAAGACGCTTCTTGCCTCTGATTGTCGGGGCAGTGATTCTGTTCGGGCTGTTTTCCTTCACTCAGGGAAAGGTGGTGAAGGTCAGCGATGGAGATACCCTGGATGTGCTTGACAGCAGCGGCGAGCTGGTCACGGTCAGGCTCTATGGCGTGGACTGTCCGGAATATATGCAGGACGGCGGGCCGGAGGCTTTGGAGCATACCCGTGAGCTGGCGCTGATGAAAAAGGTGAAACTGACGGTGTTTTACGAAGACCAGTATGGGCGCAAAGTCGCTCTGGTGCATTTGCCTGACGGCAAAATTCTGAACAGAGAGCTGTTGCGCGGCGGCCATGCCTGGGTATATGAAAATTACTGCAAAGAGAGCTTCTGCGATGATTGGCGGGCTGCGCAGAAGCAGGCCCGGCGGGAGAAAAAAGGGTTGTGGAAGCAGAAATCTCCGCAGGCCCCCTGGAACTGGCGCAAGCGCAATAACTGAACCGCGGAAAGATTGATTTCAGAGCGCGGCCGCACAGCATCAGTCGTAAAACTATTTCCCCGCGCATGGGCGGCCTCTTCCCCGGCAGAGGAAACAGGTATAATATGAACGCGTCATGAGCCAGAATCCCGATACCGATTTTCGTCCGCCGATTCCCAGCGAGGAGCTTGCCCGTTCAACCCTGGTGGTGACGGGTATTACCGTTTTTTCACGCCTGCTTGGGTTCGCGCGAGACCTGATTATTGCCTATACCCTGGGGGGGAGCGCCGCCGCCGATGTTTTTCTGGCGGTATTCCGCATTCCCAATTTTGTGCGCCGTCTGACCGCTGAGGGCGGAATCAGCATGCCGTTTATTCCTGAATATTGCCGCCTGCGCAACCGGGGCATTGCCGAAGGGGGGGCGGAAGAAGGCGAGCGACGGGCCATGCTCTTCTGTCGCAGCGCCATGTTGTGGGTGATTGTAATTGCGGCCCCGCTTTGTCTGCTCGGAATGCTGTACCCCGAAAAGGCGCTTGACCTGACCGCACCCGGCTTTGAGCGCCGGCCTTTTGAGGCGGAGGCGGCTGCGGAGCTTCTGCATTATCTGCTGCCCTACACTCTGATTCTGTGCACTTTGGCAATCGGGGGGGCGATTATGCAGTCGAGAAGCCTTTTTCTTTCGCCGGTAATCAGCCCCTGCATTCCCAATATCACTGTGCTGCTTGCCCTGGGCATTGCCTTCTGGCTCGGCGACATTCATCTCACCCCGCAGAATGAAGGCGAACCTGCCCGCACCGCTCTGATTTTCTGTCAGGCCCTGCTGTTTTCCGGCCTGCTGCAATGGATTTATGTAGGCAACAATATGCGTATGGAAAAACTGCGCTGGCCGGGCCCGGTTTCATTTAAACCGGCCCTGCGCTTTGTGAGGCGGGTTCCGCTGAGTTTGTGCAGCTCCGCCACGCATCAGGCCAATATCCTGATTGCGGGAATAGGCGCCTCTTTTCTGGCTGACGGGGCGATTGCCCAGCTGCATTATGCCGATCAGCTGATTACCCTGCCCATGGGCATGTTCGGCATGGCCATAGGCATTATTGCTTTGCCCAAGCTCAGCGAGCTGGCAGGAAAGGAAAGTCAGGCCGATCTGCATGACGGAATTGTAGACAATATGAATCTTGCCCTTTATCTGAGCCTGCCCGCAACCGCCGGGCTGGCGGGCATTGCCGAACCGCTGGTAAAAATCCTGTTCATGCGGGGGGCTTTTGATGCAGAAGCCGCCCATGGAACCGCTCTCGCTTTACAGGGGGCCGTATTTTGTCTTCCGGCTCTGGCTGTTGCCAGACCGCTGCTTGCAGCCTGTCATGTGAAAAACTATCTGGGTGCAGCCGCCCTGGCCGGTCTGCTCAGCATGGCCTCCACCGCCGGTCTGAGCCTGGCGCTGCCGGGTTGCTTCAAAAGCGTCCCTCTGTTGGGAATAGGTTTGTCGGTAAGCCTGGGAGCCTGGATTTTTGCCGTTTCCCTGTGGCTGAGTATGCGCCGCAAAAAGATTACGCCGCGCCTGAAAGATTTGAAGTCGGCGGCGCTGCCTCTGCTTTTGTCGTTGCTGATTCTTTTCGCCGCGTTGTTTTGCTGTTCCATGCTTGAACAGTCGCCCTGGCTGGCAGTGGGGCTCTGTGTTCCTGCCTGCATGATTTTTTATTTCTGGGTGACGCATATGGCGGGAACTTATGATGCAGAGTCGATTTTTCTGGCTTTTAAAAAACATAAGTGAGGTTGAATATGAACTTTAAAACTTACGCCCCCATTCCCATGGTGCCGGGTCCGGTCAGTCTGAATCCCAGAACTTTGCAAGCCATGAACTGCGATTATGGCCCAGGTGAGCTTGAAGACGATTTTTTGCCGTTTTATCGGAAGGTGTCTGTAAAATATGCTGAAATGGCCAGAACCGCCAATGACGTTGTGATGATGACCGGTGAAGGAATGCTGGGGCTTTGGGCCGGTCTGAAAAGCTGCCTGGCGCCCGGCGAAAAGGTGCTGGCCCTGGGCACCGGTGTGTTCGGCGACGGCATCGGGCAAATGGCCGCCTCATTCGGCTGCGAAGTAAAGGCCCTGTCTTTTCCTTACAGCAGCACCCTCAATCAGCATTTGCAGCAGATTGAAGATGCCGTCAGGCAGTTCCGCCCTAAAATGATTACCGCCGTACATTGCGAGACCCCCTCGGGCACGCTTAACCCGCTTGCTGAAATTGGGGAAATTAAACAACGTCTGGGCGTGCCGCTGTTTTATGTTGATGCCGTTGCCAGCTGGGGGGGAGCAGAGCTGGAAACCGATGCGTGGAATATCGACATTTTGCTCGGGGGTTCTCAAAAGTGCCTGTCCGCTCCGCCCAGCATGACCATGGTCGCTGTCAGCGGCTCCGCCTGGGAGGTCATGGAAAAAGTCGGATATCAGGGCTATGACAGCCTGCTTCCCTGGCGGGATATTTACCGGGCCGGGCTTTGCCCCTATACGCCCTACTGGCACGGTTTGGCAGCTTTGAACGCTGCTGCTGATGCAATTTTTGATGAGGGGCTTGATGCCTGCTTTGCCAGACACAGGCAGGTTGCGGAAATGTGCCGAGCCGGGCTGTTGGAGCTGGGCATTTCCCTGTTTCCGGAAGAGGGGGCCGTGCAGTCGCCAACGGTTACCGCAGCGTATATTCCCTCAGGGTACAATTTCAAGACATGGCAGGCCGCCCTGCGCGAACGCGGGCTGGTTGCAGGAGGCAGCTTCGGGCCGATGCTTGACAAGGTCTTCCGCCTTGGGCACATGGGCACCCAGGCTGATGCGGGGCAGATGCGCCGGGCTCTGACGGCCATAGAAGATGTTTTGAAAGAATGAAACAAGAGGGCAGCCTGCCGGCTGCCCTTCAAACCGCCCGTGGCGGGCTTGTAAATTAAATTCCGGCTGTGCAAACTCTCCCTGGTATCACCGCCTCCGGGCGCTGCGTAAGCAATGAAGCAATGTTTAATTTCCAGGCAGCTGCCAGGGCATTACGCGCTGCACAGTAGGGAATGGCAAATCAGGCGGAGCCATGCGGAAAGGCGGCGTGCATGTATTCTTCCAGCAGACTGTCCAGACAGTTCAAATGGTTTCCGCCCCGACAGACAATGCTTCTGAACATTTTTTTACATTCCTTGTCGTCAATGGTTACCTGAATAGTCTTGTCGCGCACGTTATACACCTTGAAGTGCATATGAGGAAAGGCAAGGATCATATCCCGCAGCGAGAAAGCCAGGTGGCTGTTTTCTGTGGGCACAATGGATTCATCCGCAATGCAGAAGAGCAGATTGGAACGCTCCAGTCCATCCGCCCCATAAAAGAAAGACTGATAAGGATGGGGCAGCTCCCGGGTGTGGGCTTCCAGCTCGGAGCGCACTGCCTGCAGGCTTGAGCAAAGCTCGTTGCGCCATTCGCTTTTCTTTTTCTGTTCGGCGCCATGCTGCTGCCTTGTCTTTAAACGTTCCTGTTCATATATTTTTAAATGATGATGAGCATCATATTGCATACTTGATCTCCTTGAAAATATATTGACGCTGTGCCTGCGGCACAGGGAAGTATATAGAATATTTATATATACTTGTCTATACAAAGTAAGTCAAATTGCGCAGTGAAAAGGATAAGAAGGCTCATGAAACGAAAACTTGCAGGGCGCAGCAAGCCATAAGCGGGCGTCTGTTTTATTCCGGCAGTTCGGGTTTCTGTAAATCAGCCGCCGGCTTGCTGAAAGGAAGGGGCTTGACAATTCACTTACGGGCAAACAGACTGACTGTCCCCCAAAAGCAATTTTACCTTGAGGCTGCTGCGGATTTTTTCTGACGGACCAGCCTTGCCGCCCCCAGCGGATCTTTGCCCAGAAGTATCTGGTGCTGGCGCAGGCGCTCCGCATCGGTGCGGGCCACATAAATTATATTGCCCGCCGGGTCGAGGCGGCTGTAATACATGGCGGTGGCAAGAGTTCCCGGGGTGGGAATGAAGCACTGCACCTGCTGAGGGCGCCAGCCCCGTTCGGCCAGCCAGACAGCCAGCGCCCGCATATCGCCGTCATTGCAGCCGGGAAAACCGCTCATCAGATACGGCACCACATACTGCTCCTTGCCTGACTGGCGGGTAACTCTCACAAAATTATTGAGAAAGACCTCAAAAAGTCCGCGGGCAGGTTTCCGCATCAGGGTGAGCACGCTGTCGCTGACATGTTCGGGGGCGACTTTAAGCTGCCCACCAATGAACTCGCCGATATAAGCCCGGAGGGCTTCCGGGTCGCGCATGCCCAAATCATAGCGCAGCCCGCTGCCGATTCTGACCTGACTGACCCCCGGCAGCGATTTAACCCTGCGCAGCATACTCACATGCCTGCTCTGATTGACTTTAAAGCCGGGGCAGATAGTGGGAAAAAGACAGCTGGTGCGGGTGCAGCTTTCAGGCGTAAATTCACAGACCGCCCCCCACATATTCACAGTGGGCCCGCCGATATCGCTGATAGCCAGCCCCCTCTGGCGGGCGCGGCGGCCTTTCGGCAGATTTTTGAGCATTTCCGCTGTTTCCTGAAGAACTGACTCTTCGCTTCTTGAGGAAATCAGTCTTCCCTGATGCAGAGCCAGAGAGCAGAAAGAACAGCCCCCCCCGCATCCCCGGTGTGAAGTAATGCTGGTTTTGAGCATCTCCAGCGCCGGGACAGGCTGGGTGTAGGATGGATGCGCGGCCCGGGCAAAAGGCAGACTGTACAGGCGGTCCATTTCCTCTCTGCTCATAGGCGGGTTCGGCGGGTTTAGAAGCACCAGACGCCCTTCCGTTTCCTGAACGGCAACCCGGCAGGCCTGATGCACCTGGCGTTCAAGGTCAAGGGTTGCCTGAATCAGGTATTTGGGGTCATCGAGAATTTCCTGATGAGCGGGCAGGCGAAGGCTGTGGAGCTGATCGGGAATGTCTTCAGGGCGGCCCACAAAGGCAATCCCCCGCACATCCTTGCATTCATCAATGAGGGAGACCTTTCCGGCCAGATATTCCGCCGGTGATTTCCGCTCAAGGCTGTCGGCACGCACAGCCAGAGTGAGCAGGCTTGTTTCCCCCATACCGTAAACAAGCAGATCGGCCTTGGAGTCAAGCAGAATGCTTTTGCGCAGAGAGTCTGACCAGAAGTCATAGTGGGAGGTGCGGCGCAGCGAGGCCTCAATGCCTCCCAGAATTACAGGAAGGCCGGGGAAGGCCTGGCGCGTCATCCCGGTATAAACCAGGCAGGCCCGGTTAGGGCGAGCGCCTGCCAGCCCTCCGGGGGTGTAGGCGTCGTCTTTGCGCTTCTTGCGAAAAGCCGTGTAATGGGCCAGCATGGAGTCCATGCTGCCGGCGGTGATGCCGGCAAACAGGCGGGGGCGGCCCATGACATTCAGGGGGGACAGCTCATTGTTTTTCCAGTCGGGTTGGCTGATGATGCCCACCTTAAAACCGTGAGCAAGCAGCCAGCGCCCCAGCAGGGCCGGGCCGAATGCGGGGTGATCCACATACGCATCCCCTGATATCAGCAGGATATCAAGCTCTTCCCAACCCAGCGCCTCCATTTCATCCCGGCTCATGGGAAGGAATTTCGGCTGACTGTCAGATTTGAAATTGTAATTGCACATGGATACAGAATATATTTGTCAGGAGCAAATGCAAGCTGATTCTTCAATCCTTTCGCTTGGCGCTCAGAAAAAAAGCAGCTTCACTGCCAGGCCGATGAACATTAAGCCCATGGCAGTATTCAGCGCCCTTGCAGGCCCCGGTCTGCTGATAAAGCCGGAAAGCAGACGGTGGGAGAAAATTACCAGGCAGGATTCCCATACAATGGCAATTCCCACCACTATTGAGCCCAGGGTGAAAAAAGTCAGAAAGTGGTTCGGGTCTGACGGACTTATGAACTGAGGAACAAAAGCAAGAAAGAACAGGGCGACCTTGGGGTTAAGAATGTCGACCAGCACGCCCTGGAAATAGGCTTTGATTCGGGAGGCCTTGTTTGCCTTGCTGTCCGGTTTGAACACTTCCCTGGAAAGCAGGGCGCTTATGCCCAGAAAAAGCATATAGCCTGCCCCCACAAAGAGCAGAATGTTGTATGCCAGCTGGGAGGTGCGGATAATCAGAGAAAATCCCAAAGCTGCTGCCAGCACATGCAGCATTGCGCCGCTGCATACGCCCCACACAGAGCACAGACCAACTGCACGCCCCTGAGTGAGGGTGCGCCCCAAAATATATGCCTGGTCAGGGCCAGGCGTAAGGTTCAGGGCAAGGGCGGCGCCCAGAAAGGCCAGCGGCTGCTCAATCATATTAATATTCCCCCGTTCCGGGGCTCAGGCCTTGAACAGGTTTGCCTGAAGCAAGTTCAACTTTAAATTCAAGCATATTTCCGGCGCTCGAATTGTTCCTGTTATTCCTCCACCATGAAATACGCCCGGAAAAGGCTTGCGTAACATGTGCTTGTGCCGTTCCCCATTTAAGGTGAAGGAATGCGTTTTTGACAGATGACGGGCTGGTTTTCTGTTGTTACAGGCTGGCGTTTATTACCATTTATTAAAGAGAGTGTTGATAAGCAATGGTTTTACGAAAAAATTAATATTTTCAATGTGCTCCATAAAAACACCATTGGGAAATCAACATTCTCCTGTCAGGTTGAACAGCAGTGACAGTTTTCTCCATAATTTCAATTCCGCTTCTCTATAACCACGCTCAGCCTGCGGCGCTTGCGGATATGTCGAAGGGCATCCCATCTTGCAATCTGCTCCGCCACTTCCTGCAACAATAATTCCAGATGAAGCAGCAGCGCCCTCACTGTCAGATATCTCTCTTCTTTACAACGGAGGCTGCCCGCCTTTGGCCAGGGCCACCACTTCCTGCAGCAGCTCAGTCAGATAGGGGATGTTCATTTCAATCATATAGCGCACGATTTTGTAAACAACGGTCAGAACCACAGCTGTGCCAACGGTGAAACCCAGGCCGCGGGCCACCCCGGAAAGCAGATTCATGAACAGCACTTTCCAGGTGCGCTGAGAAAGCCTGATATACTCCTCCAGCCCTGTATTTTCCAGTCTGGTAATCAACTTGTCAATCTGATCCAGTTTTTCCTGAGTAATTTTTTCCTGCTCGCTCAATTTGGCATTATCGGAGATGTCCTGCTTGGCTGACATGCACGCTCCTGAAGTTGGAAAAATTAATTATTTGCATGAAGTCATAACTTCCCGGGCGTATTCTTCTGCATAGGGTATGCAGCAAAACAATTTGCGGGGGCGCGTTCAGATTTGCGCTTTGCGCTGCTTCCCTGCAAGCTTCCGTTATGCGCTGATGGCCATTTCCTGAACCTCGCCGGGCAGTTCCTCCCAGTTGGCGTATTGGTTCTTGCCGGACTTTTTGCAGTAATACATTGTCATATCGGCCCGCTTTAAAGCCTGTTCATAACTTTTATCTTCAGCGTGGAAAAAAGAGCTGCCGATGGATATGGTAACCTTGACAGGCCCATGCTCAGTTTCGAGCGAGAGCGCCCTTACCTTCCACAAAATTTCCTGAGCTACGCGCTGATGAGCCGTTTCGCTCATCCCGGTGCAAAGCAGCACAAACTCTTCGCCCCCCCAGCGGAGCAGATAATCGCTGTTTCTGATATTTTTCAAAATTTCCTGCGACACTTTCTTCAGCACAAGGTCTCCCACATCATGGCCGTGGGTATCATTAACTTTTTTGAAGTCGTCTATATCCATCATCATCAGCAACGAATTTTTTGCGTTGTCTTTAAAATTGCTGAAAGCGATGCCTAAAATTTCTTCAGCGGCTTTCCGGCTGTAGGCGCCGGTGAGCGCGTCCAGTTTGGTTTCGGTTTTAATAAAAGTGCTTATGCTTCTGCGGTATCTGATATTCACAAAGACGATTATGGCTATGTCGATTGCAAAAATAAGCAGCATTCCCAGCAGAGCATTTACCAGGGTGGCCCTGAGCAGACCATCGTTATATGTATTAAGCTCAACTGCATATGCCAGCACATCCTCCAGGGGTTCTCCTGTGGCAATAATCCAGTTGAACGGTCTGTAAAGGCTGGCATATGAGGCATTTTCGGTTATTTCGCCATCATTTTTATTTTTAAAATAGTAAGTATGAAAAACCTCTCCGCTTTTTTTTATGCCTTCCAACTCTGTCAGATAGGGAAGGTTGCCTTGTGTGTCCTGGGTGTCGGTATGAAGATATGTCCCTTCCGTATCGATAAACCTGGAGTGAATAACCCTTATTGCATAGTCTCTCCCCCCCTTGAAATTGACAATCTCATTTACCCATACATAACCGTCATCACCATAGTTGTGGGATGAGTGAATAACTTTGTGAATATATTTTTTTACGCTGTTGTCTATATCTTTCTGTTCTGCAAATATATACAGCTCAAAACTCTCATGGGCCAAAAAGCTGTAAGCCGGACAAGACAATATATGCCTGTGAATATTGTCCGGAGAAAAAAGATTTGTCGGAACAAATTCATTCAGCGCAGCATCAAACACATTTACCGTATGTTTTTGAGTATCGTACATGGCTATTCTTAATGAATGCCCATACTGGGTTGAACGGAGAGATGATGACATGCGTATGGCTGTATCCAGAGGAGAATCTTCCGCTGTCGACATGGAGATACACATAAACTCTGCAAGCGAAGCGAGTTCTTTCCGAATATTTTCCCGCTTTTCGTTAATATGGGAAATAATATGGCTGACCCTGCCGCGCAGTTTGTCTTCCACCATTCTGAACGCTTCCTGCTCCAAAACGTTTCTGGTGTGGACTGAAACCGACCTGGTCCAGAAAAAAGCGGAGAGGATGATGAGGGAGCAGACAGCCACCTGGGAGCCAATCAGCCAACAAAGATGTTTCTTATATTTTTTGTCCACCCTGGCCTCCTGTCGGTCGGACCAACAACATCTGAACAGTAACGGCAATCATCCCCTGCGACCAAGCGGCAACTTTGCTTATGGCCAGGCGCAAGGCGCATTACGAAACCGGCTTGCAAATCTTCTTCAGGCATTGTGCGGTCAGCCGGCTTTCTCCGGGGCCTTGAGCGCAATTTCCTGAGTAATCAGCGCGTTTCTGATCAGGCTTGAATAGCGCGGATCATAGCGTGCATCAGCGGCTATTTCCTGGCTGGCAGCAAGCGGCTCCTTGGCCTCTGCATAGGGGCGCGCGGCAATCATTGCGCAGAAAGAATCGGCGATGGCGCAAATCCGGCCTATTTTGGAAATCTGGTCGCCCTTGAGTTTGCGGGGGTAACCGCTGCCGTCCATTCGTTCATGGTGCTCAAAGGCGGCCTGAACCAGCTCATCCCAGCCAAGGTCGAGTTTCTGCACCATTTTGGCCCCCATCAAGGCGTGCTGGGTAATTTTATCTTTTTCTTCCGGTTTAAGCGGAGTTGTTTTCTGCAAAATGAACGAGGGCACCTTGCTCATGCCCGCATCGTGCATCAGCAGGGCGAGGGCATAGCGGTCAAGCTCCTTGCGCTCCACGGCTTTTTCGTCTTTCTTGGAGTTGAAAAGCATCCACAGCCCGATAATCATGGTGTTTACCGAATGAGCGGCCAGACTGTGCTCCCGGCTCAGCCGGTTTAAAAAAGTTTTAATGCGGTAGGGGTCGGCCATCAGGTATTCGGTCAGAACCAGCGTGTCGGCATACAGTTTGTCGGCCACGATTTTTACCGGCTGGTCAAGATAGTCTTTAAGCCGGGCATTGAGAGCCTCTACGCAGATATATGCAATTTCCCCTTCCTTGAGGTTGCGGTCTGACAGAATCAAATCGAGCTGCTTGATTATATGCTTGGAATAGATTGGGTAGTCTACGCGCGAAACAAACAGATCGCCTTCTCTGGCCAGATTATGCACCTCTTCGACCTGTTCATTGCTCATGCGCTGATCGCGGGCTATAAACATCTGGAGCTGGGCTACATCATCACGGTAACGAAATACCGGCAGAGGAAGCCTGTATTTGGGAAAGCTCTCCAGCATTTCCTGACTGATCTGATAATATTCCTCTGCAACTAAAAGCGGAGCTTCTTTCTTTACGGCCACGACTTCCCCCGAACCTATTTTTGATAAATTTTAACCAAGTTGGTTTCAATGCTGCTCTGCCCTTTTTTGGGCTGTCCTGCTGTAATAACAAAGACCTCACCGCTGGTAAAGGGGGAATGGGCCTCAATAAAATTTTCCACCCGCTCCAGGTGGGTGAACCCGTCTTCCTTTATCAGACAGGGTTTCACCCCCCAGGAAAAATTGAGATCATGCAACGCCTGGCGACAGGGGGTGAGGGCAAAGATGGGCTGGCTGGGCTGATGCGCGGAAAGCAGGCGGGCTGTTGCCCCTGAGCGGCTGTGCGCCACCAGTGCGGAGGCTCCGCTTCTGCGGGCAAGCAGGCAGGCGGAAAACGCCAGAAAATCCGGAACTGTCCGATCGGCGGCCAGCTTGTCAAGCTGACCGAGCGCCCTTTCCTGAAGCAGCTGCTCGGCTGAGGATGCGATTTTATCCATATATTCCACTGTTTCAACCGGGTAATTCCCCATGGCGGTTTCTTCCGAAAGCATTATGCAGTCGGCCCCATCCAGCACGGCGTTGGCCACATCCGTAACTTCAGCCCGGGTCGGACTGGGACTGTGCACCATGGAGAGAAGCATCTGGGTCGCCACTATCACCGGTTTCCCGGCCCGGTTGCAGGCCCGGATAATGCGTTTCTGCATTGCGGGCAAATCTTCAAGCGGGCATTCAACGCCCAGATCTCCCCGCGCCACCATTACGATATTGGTTTCCTCAAGAATCGCCTCCAGATTTTCCACAGCGTTGCGCCGTTCAAGTTTGGCGATTACGGGTATGTTGCAGCCCTGCTCACGAATAAACTGCTTTGCTTCACGAATATCTTCGGGGGTCTGCACATAGGACAGGGCCACGGCGTCCACCCCCAGCCTGAGCCCGTCAGCCAGATTTTTTCGGTCAAGTTCGGTGAGCGCGGCCAGCCGGACCGGCTTTCCGGGCAGGGCCAGCCCTTTTCTGGAGGTGATAATGCCGCTGCTCAACGCCTCAACCTCAAACAGGCCGGGAGTAAAACGCTTTCCCACCAGCAGTTGCAAAGCGCCGTCGGCCAGAGCGATGATGTCGCCCTCTTCCATACTTTCCAGAATTTGCCGGTGGGTAAAAGGAATCAACACCCTGCTGCCGTCTTCCGGACCAGGGGCTTCTTTGCCATCTCCCAGAAGCAGTTTCTGTCCTTTTTCAACCTGCGCGCTTCCCCCGTTGATTTCGCCTATTCGGAACTTGGGGCCGGGCAGGTCCTGAAGAATGGTCAGAGGAACGGCATATTCCCGCTCCAAGTCTCTGATTGCAGCAATCAGCCCTTCAAAATCGGCAGCATTGCCATGCGAGAAGTTCAGGCGGAATATCCGCACACCGGCTTCAACCAGCCGGGCGAGCACGGGCTTTGACGATGAAGCCGGGCCAATGGTGGCAATTATTTTTGTACGCATAACGCCTCGTTGTTTTTAAGCTCCGGCGCCACGGAGCCGGGGAGTTTGAAATTTTGTCGGACGGTACCTGAAAGTACGCTTACAGCCGCATTATCTTTTTCAGATATCAGAAAATCCGCTCTCAAATCTGAAATGATAAACTGCAATAATAAAATTTATAACAAACTTTTTCATGTCGGAAAAGCATTATTCGCAACCCTGCCGCAAAAGCTATTCTATTGGGGTTTGAACCGTTTTTTCAAACCGTGAAGGGGTTCAAAAATTTCTCCCTTGACAACCCCATATGAACATGGAATATAGTGGAAAAGAGTGGTAAAAAGTGGGAGAATTTCCCTTAAAAATACAGCCCGGTATCCGGCTTCCAGGTGAAAACATTGTCCGGCAAGCTTTTCAGGGGGAGCTCCCCTCGTTCCATAGATCCCAAAGGGCGGCTGATGCTGCCTCCGGAATTCAGGGATGTGCTCATGGCCCGTTCTGAAGAGGGAGGGTTTGTGCTTACCACTTATGACGGATGCCTGGTCGCCTACCCCCGTCCCGACTGGGTCGGTTTTGAGGAACAGCTTAACCGGCTCAAATCCAGCTCCCGACTGGTGCGCGACTTCAAACGTCTGGTTCTGGGCGGAGCCGAGGAGCAGGGTTGCGACAATCAGGGGAGAATCCGCCTTTCCCGGGGCCATCTTGATTATGCAGGAATCGGGAAAGAAGTCGTGCTGGTTGGACAGGGCAGCAAATTTGAAATCTGGGATCAGGCCCGGTTCGCAGAGGTGACCAATCAGAACTTTGACGGCCTGGCCGAAGAGCTGGCGGAAAGCGGCATTGAGCTGCCTATCTGATTTTGAAGGATAAAGCCATGTATCCCCATATCCCGGTGCTTCTCCATGAGGCGCTTGCATATCTGGAGCCGGCGCGAGGCGGTGTTTATCTGGACGGCACCCTGGGGATGGGGGGGCATGCCGAAGCGGTGCTGCGGGCCGGAGCTGATACGCTGATTGGTCTGGACAGGGATCCGCAGGCTCTGCGCATTGCCGGTGAGAGACTGGCCCCTTTTGTGAGAAAAGACAGCGCTTCAGCGTCAGGAGCGCAGACTGAAGAGACGGCCTTGCCTGCCGGGAAGCAGATATGGCTGCGCAACAGCCCCTTCAGCGCCTTTGAGGCGGTTTTGAAGGAACTTGCCCCTGACGGTGTTGACGGCGCCCTGCTTGATCTGGGGGTGTCGTCCCTGCAACTTGACCAGGCGGAGCGCGGTTTCAGTTTTTTGCGCGATGGGCCGCTGGATATGCGGATGAGCGCAGAAGGGCCGCTGGCCCATTCAACTCCGCATGCCATGGAGCTGATTGAAACAGCAAGCTTTGAGGAGCTGCGTAAAATTATTGCGGAATATGGGGAGGAGCCCATGGCCGCTCCAATTGCCAGGGCAATTTTGCAGGCGCGCAACAGCGGCATCGCCGGCACAGCCGATCTGGCTCGCATTGTGGCTGAAGCCTACCCCGCAAAATGGAGGGCAACCGCCAGACGGCACCCGGCCACACGCACCTTTCAGGCCCTGCGCATGGCTGTAAACCGGGAAATACAGGAGCTTGAAGCCTTTCTTTCCCATATTGCCCACTGGCTGAAGCCGGGGGGAAGACTGGTGATTATCTCCTTTCATTCCCTGGAAGACCGGCTGGTAAAGCAGGCGTTCAGGGATGGAAGCGCGACCTGTATCTGCCCGAAGTCGTTGCCCCGATGCGTTTGCAACATCAAGCCGGTGTACCGCGTGCTGACAAGGCGCCCGCTTACCCCATCTTCTGAAGAAATTGCTGCAAACCCCAGAGCCGGCAGCGCAAAACTGCGGGCGGCAGAACGAATTTGAAGCGTCAGACGGCTGAGGGTATTGGGATAGGCCCCGGTATGAAACGACCAGGGCAAGATATTTAGACTTTTTTTAGAAAAAGTGTAAAAGATCGGCGATGCAGACTCAAAAAAATTTCAGCGTCTGGGTTCTGGGTTTCTGCCTGAGCATTGTTTTCGCCCTGATTCTTGGCCTGCTTGTGGTCTGGCTTAATATTGAACAGGTGGACATGGCCTATAATCTGAAAAAAATGCGCCAGCAGGTAGACCAGTCCCGCAATCTTACCGCCAAGCTGGAAGTGGAACGGGACAACCTGATTTCCCCTTACCGTCTGAGCAAGGAGGCCGAGCGCATGGGAATGCGCCCGGCGGAGTCGGGCCAGCAGCGTAAAATTATTGAATAGCATCGGCATTGTTGAGGCAGCTAATGTTTAAACGCAAGTCCAAATATCAGAATCGCTGGGTCAAGCCCGAGCCTGCGGCTCCGGCCAAACTTGACCGCGACTGGGGTAAGATGCGCCTTGCCTTTATTGCCGTATGCTTCGGGATTGTCTGGGCCGGTCTGTGGTTCAGGGCATGGGATCTCCAGGTGGTGCGGGGGCCTGAGCTGTCGGAAAAGGTAAGCCATCAGCAGAAGGGTTCAGAGCTGATTACCGGATTTCGCGGCTCCATCTATGATAGAAATGGTCAGACTCTGGCGCGTTCGGTGGAAGTGCGCTCAGTTTATGTGCGCCCCTATGAAGTGGAAGACGTTCAGGATACAGGCAGGGCGCTTGCCGAAATTCTGGGGATGCAGCGCGCCAAGGTAATGGCTGCCCTGAATTCCGATAAAACTTTTGTCTGGCTCAGGCGCAAGGTGGATGATCGCACCGCCTCCCGAATTCAGGAAGCAAAATTGAAGGGAGTTGACCTTGCCACCGAGTTTGAGCGGGTCTATCCTTTCAAACAGCTGGCAGGGCAGTTGCTTGGTTTTGTCAATATCGATGATGTGGGCATCGAAGGCCTGGAAAAGGTTTTCGATAATGAGCTCTCAGCCCAGTCAACCCGGGTTGAAGTTCTGCGCGATGCCGCAGGCCGCAAGCTTTATTATGCCGGAACAGACGACCGCTCCGATCTCAGGGGCAATGACATTCACCTGACAATCGACACCCAGATTCAATATTTTACAGAAGAGGCCCTGGCCAAGGCCGTGGAACAGCAGCAGGCCAAGTGGGGGGGGTGTCTGGTTATAGATATTCCCACTGGAGAAATTCTTTCCTGGGCCGAATATCCGTTTTTCAATCCCAACGCCTATCGCACTTATTCTTCTCCCAGCGCCTGGCGCAGCCGCCTGGCGACAGATGCCCTGGAGCATGGGTCCACCATAAAACCGCTGCTGGTGGCGGCGGCGCTTACTGAAAACCGGATTAAGCCCGACAGCCGTTATTTCTGTGAAAACGGCATCTGGCGGACAAAGCGGTTTACCATTCGCGACACTTCCAACCGGGGCTGGCTGAGCGTGGAGGAAATACTCCGTTACTCAAGCAATATCGGAGCAGCCAAAATCGGGATGGAAATGGGCGCTCCGCTGTACCATGAATACCTGATGAAAATGGGTTTTGGGCAGCGTTCCGGCCTGCCTGTGCTGGGCGAAAGCGAGGGCATTTTACGCGATGCGCGGCAGTGGGCTGAGGTGGATCTGGCCACAGCTTCGTTCGGGCAGAGCTTCTCGGCCAATGCCCTGCAAATGGCTGAAGCCTACCTGATTCTTGCCAGCAACGGGGTGAAACGCCCGCTGAAGCTGGTCAGAGGTTTTGATGAAGAACAGCCGGATGAGCAGGTGTTTTCAGAGGAAGCGGCCGACACGGTTTTGCAGATGCTCTATGGCGTGGTTGAGGAAGACGGCAGCGGAAAACGCGCCCGTATTCCCGGCATCAGCGTAGGCGGAAAAACCGGCACAGCCCAGAAGGCGAGCGCCGGGGGCTATGGGGCCGGGCGCGTGTCCTCCTTCATTGGAATCGCGCCGCTGGATGCCCCGCGTTATCTGGTGGTAGTGCTGGTGGACGAGCCGCAGAAAAGTACATACGGCGGGATTGTTGCCGCGCCTGTGTTTCGACATGTGGTCAGCCGCAGCATGGCCTACAAAGGCGATTTGCCCGACCCGTCAGCTCTTCTCGCGGAGGCGGAAGAAAACGGAGAAGCCGTTATCGAGGAAACTGAACCCCAGACCGAATCTTCCGAAAAGATGCGGGCCGCTGAGAACTCAGGACTGGAAGATGAAGATAAAGCGGCTGAAACCGATGCTTCCAACTTTCTGACCAGACGCCCTACCTGCGTTTCCATAAGCATTGCCGACAGCGCCAATGAAGCGCCCATGCTGGTGCCCAATGTTGTGGGCAGCTCGGTGCGCTCCGCCATGGAAGCATTTATGCGCCTGGGAATTACCCCGACTATCAAGGGGCACGGGTTTACTGTGGTCAGGCAGGAGCCTGCGCCTGGGCGCAAACTCACAGGCGGATCTGACATTGAATGTACTCTCTGGATTTCGGAGCAGGATATATGAACAGTTTTACAGCAACAGAAACAATTTCTGACTTTTCCGACCTTTTGTCCGAACTCGGTTCGCACGGGCTGAAATCGCACTCCGCTCAGGTTGGGCCGGGCGATATATTTGTGGCTGTTCCGGGTGACAAGGCCGTAGAGTTTATGACCCAGGCCGCCTGCGCCGGGGCGGCGGCAATTGTGAGCAATAGGGACAGTCTTGCCGCTTTCAGAACTTCCGCTCCCACTTTGGCTGAGGGCGTAAAGTTATACGCTGTGCCGGAAAATATGGATGTTCGGGAAGCTCTGGCCCGGCTTGCCGCAGAAAAATACAATACTGCCGGGCTGCCGTTTCCGGTGATAGGCATTACCGGTACAAACGGTAAGACTACGATAACCTACCTGTTTGAACATCTTTATGCCTGCGCCGGTAAGCGCGCCGGGGTCCTGGGCACAATAAACTACCGCTGGCCGGGGCATCAGGAGCAGGCCCCGCTGACTACTCCCGACTGCCTCACCGTGCACAGCTGTCTTGCTCAAATGGCCGCAGGGCGGGTTGACGCGGCCTTTATGGAGGTGTCGTCTCATGCCCTGTCGCAAAACCGCGTTTCGGGGGTAAATTTCAAGGGCGCTGTTTTTACCAATCTTACTCAGGATCATCTTGATTATCATCAGGACATGGACGCTTATTTTGAGGCCAAGGCCTGTTTGTTTTTCCCCCCCAATGGCGGGGCGGGCCAGATTGTCGCTGTCAATCGCGATCAGGCCTACGGCCTCAAACTGCTTGAGCGCTTGCCCGCTGCGCCGGAAATAATCAGCTACGGGCTCGGCCCTGCGCCCAAAGGTGACGGGCGTCTGCACCTGGAAGCGGAAATTCTTTCCTGCAGTACAGACGGTCTGCATCTGGAAATGCAATTTCAGGGCAAGAGCTGGCAGCTGCATTCGCCTTTGATAGGGGTTTATAATGCCGAAAACCTGCTGGCGGTGCAGGCCGTAGCCCTGCTGCTTGGTTTCAGCCCTGAAGACTTTGCCTGCTTCAAAGACTTTCGCGGCGCACCCGGCCGTCTTGAACGCATTGAAAACCGGCAGGGGCTGCATATATTTGTAGATTACGCCCACACCCCCGATGCTTTGCTCAATGTTCAAAAGGCGCTGCGCAATGTGGGTTTTGAACGTCTGATTACCGTATTCGGTTGCGGCGGCAACCGCGACCGGAGCAAGCGCCCGCTTATGGGAGCGGCAGTGGCGAAGTATGCCGATGTGGCCATCCTTACCTCTGATAACCCCCGCTGTGAAGAACCTCTGGCAATCATGCAGGATGTCTTGCCCGGCCTGGAAGGATGCCCGCAGATAATTCAGGAGGTTGACCGCAAAAAGGCCACAGCCTGCGCTTTGCAGCTTGCCGGTCCGAAAGACGCCCTGCTGATTGCAGGCAAAGGGCATGAAGATTATCAGATAATCGGCGCCACCAAATATCCATACAGTGATCAGGAAGTGGTGAGGGAGATTTTACAGTGCAAATGAAGCTTCCCATAGTGCTGCTTTTGGTAT
>JAFQMU010000008.1 GCA_017421085.1 Desulfovibrionaceae bacterium
CGGGCAGTTCACGGCCGAAGTGTCCGTAGTTGGTGGTTTTTCTGTAAATTGGCGACTTGAGATTGAGCTCCTTAATGATGTGATAGGGGCGCATGTCAAACACTTCCTTTACAGCTCTGGTGAGAATTTCATCCGGCACTTCACCCCGGCCGCGGGCGGAGGCGATAACGGAAATGGGGTCTGCAACTCCGATGGCGTAGGCAATCTGCACTTCACAGTCAGGGGCAAGCCCGGCGGCAACAACGTTTTTGGCAATATAGCGGGCCATGTAGGCAGCGGAGCGGTCTACCTTGGAAGGGTCTTTGCCGGAGAACGCACCCCCTCCATGGCCGCCCATGCCGCCGTAAGTGTCTTGAATGATTTTGCGCCCGGTCAGCCCGGCATCGCCCATGGGGCCGCCGATTACAAAGCGGCCGGTGGTGTTGATGAAAATTCTGGTATTGCGGTCAATCAGCTCTTCCGGCAGGGTCTTCATGATAACTTCAGCTTTGATGGCATCGCAGAGATCGGCATAGGCTATGTCCGGGCTGTGCTGAGCGGCAATTACCACGGTATCGATGCATACAGGCTTGCCGTTTTCATATTCAAAGGCTACTGCGGTTTTGCCGTCAGGACGCAGAAAATCGAGAATACCTGCCTTGCGCACTTCCGTGAGGCGTTCAGACAGACGGTGGGCCCAGTAAATCGGAGCGGGCATCAGGGTGGGGGTTTCGTTGCAGGCATAGCCGAACATCATCCCCTGGTCGCCTGCGCCCTGTTCTTCATCCTTGTCCCGGTCAACGCCCTGGGCGATATCGGTAGACTGCTTGTCGATGGATGACATTACGGCGCAGGTTTCATAGTCAAAGCCCATCTCGGAGCTGGTGTAGCCAATTTCCTTGATGGTTTCGCGCACCACCTTCGGCAGGTCGGCATAGCCCTGGGTAGTGATTTCTCCGGCAATGAAGGCCATGCCGGTGGTAACCAGAGTTTCGCAGGCCACCCGTGAATTGGGATCCTGTTCAAGCAGCGCGTCCAGCACCGCATCGGAAATGCTGTCGGCAACCTTATCGGGGTGCCCTTCGGTTACTGATTCGGATGTAAAATAATATTTGCCCTTATCAGGAATCATCTTTTGTTCTCCTTCGGTTTGTCCGGTGCGGAACGTTATAAGCTATGACTGATTGAAATGTTCCCATTCCAATTTTTGCGCTGCTCCTTCCATTAGAGCCGGTTACGATTAGAATACTATCCTACTTCGAAAAGTGCGATTTCTCCACTTATTCGCGGTGAGGGCGTCTGTTTTTGCAGTTACCGCGGCAAATCAATTGATTTGCTCAAGCCGGGTTTGCCGCTGCCTACAGCGATGTTCAGGTATAATCGTTGTCGCGGTTATGACCTGATCAGCAGGTTGTCTATCAGGCGGGCTTTGCCCAACCGCATGGCCACAGCAGCCAGAGTTTCTCCCTGCACAGCATCAACCCGCTCTATTCTCGCTGGATGCACAAACTCAAGATAATCGAGCTCCCCATCCGGGATGTTTTCCTGCCAGTACGCTGCGGCAGCTTTTTTCAACTGCGCCGGGCTCTGCTCTCCATTATTGGCGAGGCTCTGCACCAGTTTGAGGCCCTTGAATATGTGCGGGGCCTGCCGCCGTTCAGCGCCGGTGAGATAGGCATTGCGCGATGAGAGGGCCAGTCCGTCCGCTTCGCGCACAATGGGACACCCTTCAATTTGTATGGGGAGATTGAGGTCACTGACCATTGATTTAATAATGGCAAGCTACTGCCAGTCTTTTTCGCCGAACATCGCATAGGTCGGCAGACAGAGATTAAACAATTTAAGCACAACCGTGCATACCCCGCGAAAATGAACCGGACGGCTGGCTCCGCAAAGTTCTCTGGCCAGGTCCGGCGCCTCAACCCAGGTTGCATGCCCGGGCGCATACATGGCATCTGCGCCGGGGGCAAAAACAATATCCGTTCCTGCCTCTTCTGCTGTTTTCAAATCGCGCTCAAAGTCGCGGGGATAGGCGTCAAGGTCTTCTCCAGGGCCAAACTGAGTTGGGTTGACAAATATGCTTAAAATGACCTTGTCGGCACGTTTTCCAGCGGCATGCAGCAGACTTTTATGCCCGTCATGCAAAAATCCCATGGTCGGCACAAGGGCGGTGCTGAACCCGGAAAAACGCAGTTCGTAACAAAGGGTCTGCAAGTCCTGGGGGTTGGAAATAATTTTCATATCAATTTATCCTTATATAATTATACACATCAAAAAGCCTCTTGGCAAGCAGCTTGTGCGCCCGGCAGAGGTAATTTTAATTTTGGATTGTATGGATGAATCTCAGCAAACTTTATGCCAGGTTTTATTTCGCTTTTACGTCAGCTTGCCTGAAAATTTTAGGGGATTTGGACATATTTGAACAGAGGAGGATTTCAGAGATGAAAATATAATCGGCAGACTGACTTCAAATTGTTTAAAGTCAGTC
>JAFQMU010000062.1 GCA_017421085.1 Desulfovibrionaceae bacterium
CGGCTTGACAAATTATCTGCATGAAGCTCGGCAAGATAAAGCATCAGCACATCATCGGTGACGCTTTCGAGTTCAAGGTTTCCTTTTGCCAGAAAAGAAAGTAAACTGTTCAAAACGGCTGTGTATGAAGCTGCGGTGTTTTCCGAAAGCCCTTTTTCCACCAGCAGGTGCTGAATGAACATATCCAGCAGAGGATGAGAGGGCGGCAGATTGTTGGCGGGGGGCGCTGCGTCATTGTTCATATGGAAATATATATAGGAAAAAATCCGTCTGGAAAAGAGTTAATTGCCATGTTCACACCCGCATTCATCGGCCTCAGCGCCAATTTGCCCTCAAGTTACGGCCCGCCTGAAAAAAATCTCGATATGGCCCTGAAAATACTGGGAGAGAAAAGCAAAATCGCCGCTGTATCTCCGCGTTATCTCACCAGCCCGCTGGGGGTGAAAGAGCAGATGCCCGATTTTCTGAATCAGGTTATAAAAATATATTGGGCTGACACGGCGCGGGGGCTGCTGGATATGCTGCTGGAAACTGAAAACCGCCTTGAGAGAGTCAGACCGGGCGACAAAGACGGCCCGGCGGCCCGTACTATCGATCTGGACTTATTACTGTTCGGCAAAGAAATATGGAACCTGCCTGAGCTGACAGTGCCTCATCCCAGAATGTTCGGCCGGGCGTTTGTGCTGGTTCCGCTGCTCGACATCTGGAGTGAAGATGACGAAATCCCAGGGCAGGGCAGGGCCGCTGAATTTTTACAAAACGCATTGAATGCTCTTACATGGAGTCTTGACAATCGTTATATTGTTCAGGATAATTGATTTTGTCGTTTTATATATGCACTGATACGATTTCCCGACAGCTATACTGAGCAAATCTGAAAGACGTAGAGGTAAGCGCTTAATAGTCTGTGAGCATATAACCTCATAAACCGATTGCAAAGCATTTGCCGCAGGAGAAAGCAGAGGATGCGTTTATTTCTTGATTCAGCCAATCTTTCTGAAATTGAACATGCCCTTGAGCTCGGCATGGTTGACGGCCTCACCACCAACCCCACGCTGCTGGCCCGGGAGGGCGGCGACTGGGAAGGGCGGGCGCGTGAAATCTGCCGCATGGTGAAAGGCCCGGTAAGCCTGGAAGTAACCTCCCTCAAATGTGGAGAAATGCTGGAAGAGGCGCGCAGGCTGGTTACCTTCGGCCCCAATGTGGTGATTAAAGTGCCCATGACACAGGACGGTCTGAAGGCGGTTCCCATTCTCCAGTCCAGAGATATCGATACCAACGTCACCCTGGTTTTTTCGCCCATGCAGGCCCTGTTGGCCGCCCGGGCAGGGGCCGCCTATGTTTCGCCGTTTGTAGGGCGACTTGACGCTCTCGCTCAAAACGGCATGGAGCTGGTCAGAGAAATAATGACGATTTTTCAAAATTACAACTATCCCACTCAGGTCATTGTGGCCAGTGTGCGCCATCCAAGACATGTGAGCGAAGCCGCGTTGCTGGGTGCGCACGCTGCGACCATTCCTTATAAAATAATGATGCAGCTTGCCCGTCATCCTCTGACGGATGCCGGGCTGGAAACCTTTTTGAATGACTGGGCAAAACTGCCCCCCATAACTCGCCAGGCATGAAACTGTCCATCACTGAAGCATGGCAGGGTAAACCTGACGCGAAGAATAAATATTTATAATACAAAGTTTACATAATTTACATTATGGGACATTTAAAACAATTATAATAATTATCTTGATAATCCGGCCTCCTCATTTTGCGCCGCCATGGCGAAAGCGTTTGCCTTTTTAAGTCAGATGGATTAATTAACTTGCGTAACAATGAAAAATGAAATCTGTAAAATATTTTGGTTTACCTCAGCATTCCATGCTTATAAATCCCCATAATCCTGTTTATTCGGAGTTTTTCTGCCAATGTACAACTGGCTGATGCTGTTTCTGGCTTTTCTGCTTGTAGGACTGAACGCAATGTTTGTGGCGGCCGAGTTCGCCTGGGTCAAGGTAATGCGGGTGCGCATTGAAATGCTCGCTGACTCGGGAAACGGCCGGGCCAAACTGGCCCTGTTCGGCATTAACAACCTTGACGCTTATCTTTCAGTGTGCCAGCTTGGCATCACCCTGGCCAGCCTTGGCCTGGGCTGGATTGGTGAGCCGGCTGTGGCCGGGCTGCTCTCACCCCTGTTCAGGCTGGTGGGCATTGAAAATCCCACCCTGATACAGAGCATTTCGATTATCGCCGGTTTTTCATTCATTACCTTCCTGCATGTAATTTTCGGCGAGCTCATGCCCAAAACCCTGTCCATCCAGCGGGCAGAAAGCGTGGTGCTTGCCCTCGCCCCTCTGATGCGCTTTTTCTACTTTATATTCCTGCCCATGGTTAAGGTGCTCAACGGCACTTCAAATCTCTTTCTGCGCATCATCGGCCTGCATCAGGCCTCGGGCGGCGAGCACTCACACACTCCTGAAGAGCTGCAAATGCTGATTATCGACTCGGAAAAGTCAGGCTATATTGATGAGCAGGAAAGCCGCATGCTCGACAACGTCATCCGCCTCGACAAGCGCGATGCCTATGATGTGATGGTGCACCGCATGGATGCCGTCACCCTCTCCACAAACAACAGCGTGGCCGACGTTATCGCCGAAGTAAAAAGAACCGGGCACACACGCTTTCCTGTTTTTAAAGAAGACCGTGATAATATTGTAGGCTTCATCAACATTAAAGACCTGCTCGGCGCGGACCCGGAGCACAGCATCAAAGCCTATGTGCGCAAACCCTTTTATGTGATCGACACCATGCCCCTGGATGACATGTTGCTGGAAATGCAGAAAGTTCGCCAGCAAATGGGCATTGTAATCGATGAATACGGCGACTGGCAGGGCATCATCACCATGGAAGACATTCTGGAAATCATCGTGGGCGACCTCAATGATGAGCATGACCAGCGCGACGCCTGGCATATTCAGGAAAAAGACGGCGTAATCAGGGTGCAGGCGGCTACTCCGGTGGAAGAACTGTATGAATATTTCGGCCTTCCCCCGGAAGATCAGGACGATTACACCACAGTGGCCGGTCTGTTTTTAGATAAATTCGGCATGGTTCCGGAACTGGGCGACAGCGTGGTATTCAACGACCGCCGCCTGATTGTAAGCCAGATTGACGGCAAAAGAATTAAAGAAATAGAAA
>JAFQMU010000063.1 GCA_017421085.1 Desulfovibrionaceae bacterium
CCTGTTCCTGATTTTTCAGAAACAACAGCAGATACGGTTCTTTCCGTCCTGTCCAAACCATGAAAAGCGTCCGACAGGCCGGCGGGAGATGCAGCAAGCGACTCTACCAGCGCCTCCAGCCTTTCTTCATTATTGTCATCTTTATTTAACGGGAAATCTTCCCAGCTGCGGGCAAAAGGGTCTTCAGGTCTTGGACCGATGCGGATTAACTCTTTTTTCACCAGAGCTTCCAGCACAGCCGAAACATCACCCCCGAAAAAATCAGCCAGCTGTCGGCGGGTTTTGCCGCCATGCTCCCAGAGATACTCCATTACATCTGTCTGACGCCGGGATGTGGGACGCAAGGGCCATGGGGGGTCTTTACATACCTCCGCATATTCAACCTCTCCCAGCATGGCCCGGCTGGGAATGAAAACAGCCTCCCCCTTCCGCCAGGCATCCCCGAGCCGGAGCATCCACTGCCTGTCTTTGCCTGCCAGCGCATTGATTTTAACCGTTTTTTCAGCCTCTCCAAACCAGCGCAGCAAACCGCCTGCGTTTTTCAAGCCCGCAGGGAGAACCGAGCCCAGCACCCTGCCTACGCTTGCCGCCTGCCGTAAAGCCAGCTCTGAAACTGTTTTCAGATACTCTTCAGACAAAAGCGCCCTTCGCTCCAGCGGCCAGATGACAGCTTTGATTCCCGTGCCGGGAGGCAGTTCAGGGGAATGCAAAAAATCCAGCAAAACAGCGGTGCGGATTGCCGATTTGCCCAAAGGGACAGCCAGACGCTGCCCCGGCTGTAAAAGCTCTTCAGAAAGACCGGGGGGAAGACTATAAGTAAGTTCAGAAAATGGGGGACTGAGCAGGGCTACACGCACATAAGCCATAATTGCCTCTGAGTTGAAAACTTCAATGGAACCCGCAAACCGGATCATCAGCCTGATTCTGTATGCTTCAAAACGCGCCGAACTTAAACGCGCGGCAGAAGTGCAGTCCGACCCAGATTTCAGGCGCACCAGCGCCCGCACTCCGGTTTCCGGTCAAAGCAGCTAAAGCCGCTTTGACCGGTTCCGCTTCATACAGCGTTTATGTTATCAGAATTCTCTGCCGGCAGCCTCAGCCAGCTCCAGAAAGTTTGTGTTCAGGATATCGCCCTTATTGAAAACATTGGGCGCCAGAATCCTTCCACGGTCTGTCCAGCCCCGGTGCTTTCCAATCAGCTCATAGGCGCGGCAAAGCCCCTCAAAACACTCCAGATTATTTTCCTCAGCGCAGGCCAGCAGGAAAGATTCCCTTATTCCCAAAGTGCGTTTCCCGACAATGAGAGACCACATCTTGTCTATGGGCGCCTTGATTTGCGCAGGGAAGGTATACCAATATACCGGCACGGCAAATACTATGCTGGTGCAGCTTTCAAAATATGGCGCTATTTGATTGAATTCATCGTTAAATACACACGCTGCCCCATTGCTGAAGCAGCTGTCGCAGGCAATGCAGGGCTTGAGGTTCATCTGCGCAGTGTCAAACCGGTTTATCACATGTCCGGCCTGCTCCGCCCCCCGGGCAAAGGCATCGGCCAGCAGGCTGCTGTTCCCCCCGCAGCGCGGACTGCCGGTTAAAAGTAAAATTTGC
>JAFQMU010000064.1 GCA_017421085.1 Desulfovibrionaceae bacterium
CCCGCCGGATTATGTCTGTATCGGCATTTCTCACCCATTTTGAAGAACTGGGCATAGCGGCTATCGCCAACGACATTACGGAAATAAGACTGTTGCAGCAGGATCTGGTTAAAGCCAAGGAGCAGGCCGAACAGTCAAGCCGGGCCAAAAGCGAATTTCTGTCGCGCATGAGCCATGAAATGCGCACCCCGATGAACGCAATTATCGGCATGGCCAGCATTGCCCGCCAGGCCGACAACCTGGAAAAGAAAAACTACTGTCTGAACAAAATCGATGACGCTTCAACCCACCTGCTGGGGGTGATTAATGACATTCTCGACATGTCAAAAATCGAAGCCTCAAAGTTTGAGCTTTCCACCACAGATTTTGTGTTTGAAAAGATGCTGATGCGCATTGTGAATGTGGTAAACTTCCGGGTTGATGAAAAAAATCAGAACCTGCTCATCAACCTCGACCCCAATGTGCCCTACTCGGTTGTAGCTGATGAACAGCGTCTGGCTCAGGTTATTGCCAACCTGCTTTCCAATGCGGTGAAATTCACCCCTGAGAAGGGAACTGTCACCCTGGATGTGAACCTGCTTGAACAGGAAGGAGAGCTGCTCACCCTGAAGATTGATGTTACAGATACCGGCATCGGCATTACTGAAGAACAGAAAGAGCGCCTGTTCGAACCCTTTGAGCAGGCTGACGGCGGCATCGCCCGCAAATTCGGCGGAACGGGCCTGGGGCTGTCCATTTCCCGAAGCATTGTGGAAATGATGGATGGGGAAATCTGGGCGGAAAATGCAGAACCCCAGGGCAGCCGCTTCTCCTTTACCGTCAAAATGCTGAAGGGCAGGCACTTGCCGAATGAGCTGCATAAAAATATCGACTGGTCCACTGTGCGCATTCTGGCCGTAGATGATGCGCCGGAAGTGCTGGAATACTTCCAGGAATTTGCCGACAGTGTCGGCCTTGACTGCACAGTGGCCAAAGACGGCTTTGAAGCCTGCGAAATCCTGAAAAATAATCAGGGCAACCCATTCAATGTGATTTTCACCGACTGGCGGATGGAGGGCATGGACGGCATCGAGCTGACCCGGCGCATCAAAACTGATTTCGATGCCAAGCTGGTGGTGATTATGATTTCAGCCGCCCGCTGGAGCGACATCAAGGATGACGCGGAAGCTGCGGGAGTTGACAAGTTTCTGGCCAAGCCCCTGTTCTCATCGCAGATTCTTGACTGTATCACCGAGGGGCTTTCAAGCCGCCACCTGAAAAATGAGCCGGATGAAAAAGCAGAAGACGAAACTGACCGCTTCAAGGGTTACCGCCTGCTTGTGGCTGAAGATGTGGATATTAACCGTGAAATCCTGGAGGCCCTGCTTGAGCACACCGGAGTGGAAATGCATTTTGCAGAAAACGGACAGCAGGCCTTTGATCTGTTCAGGCAGAATCCTCGCTTCTATGATATGATTTTCATGGATATCCATATGCCGGAAATAGACGGGTATGAGGCCACCCGCCTGATAAGAAAGCTTGACCTTCACGAAGCGCAGAACATTCCCATTGTCGCCATGACTGCCAATGTGTTTAAGGAAGATGTCGAGCGCTGCCTGGCCGCAGGTATGGATGACCATG
Organism: Desulfovibrionaceae bacterium; assembly: GCA_017421085.1. Lineage (GTDB taxonomy): Bacteria > Desulfobacterota > Desulfovibrionia > Desulfovibrionales > Desulfovibrionaceae > RGIG1962. The sequence goes on from JAFQMU010000064.1 coordinate 1,621, forward strand.
TGGGAAAACCGGTGAACATTGCCGAAGTAATCGAAAAGATGGACAGATACCTGCGCGGTCATCTGTAAGCAGACATGGGGGCAGCCCCGCGCCCGACCGGCAGAGGGTAACGCCCGCTCAAGCGCCGCGGCAGCAGTCAAGAACAAAGGGCGGGGTTTACCCCGCCCTTTATCATTCAACGATGCAAAAGCCTCCAGACCTTGCCATGGCGTTCCCGCTCCTCTCCAGCCGGTCATTCCGGTCATTAAACGTAAAACCAGTTCCTCCCTGACCGTAAGCGCCTCTGTATATCTGCCGGGGAATGGAAGGTGATGCCGGGCAGGCGATGGCGATACCGCCGTTGCGCCACTTGTGAGAAACAGAGAAAATCAGACAGTGAAAAGCAAGGGGAAGCAAAAGGAGCCAAATCCTTCTGTTCCCCTGCTCTCATACTTTACCGGCGGGTCAGACAAAATCTTCTGCTGACTCTGACGTGACCTTTTCCTTTATCCGCTTTCAGCAGGCATGATTTATGTACTGTCAGAAACCGCCCGCTGAATATAATTTCCCTTTGTTCAAACAACTTTATTGCAGCCTGTTCAAAGCCTTACGGGCCGCCTCCATATTCGGATCCTGCTTCAGGGCGGCTTCAAAACATTGTTTTGCCCGCTCGCTCTCGTTGTTTTTCATAAACACAACGCCCATGTTATAGGCAACCCCGCTGGAAGTATAAAGCACGTTTTCATCGGCGGAAATGGCCTTTTCCATGCAGCGCTGAGCTTCTTTGCCCACGCCGCCCTCCATGTAGGCCATTCCCATATTGTAAAGCAGCCCGCTATCGCGATCGTCAATCTGCAAGGCCCGCTTATATTCGTCAATGGCCTCCTGCCACTTGCCCTGACGCCGCAGGGATACGCCCAGCCGGTTGAACAGCCGCATATCTTCTCTGGTAAGATTTTTGGTTTTGGAGCTCAGGGCCTTGCGGTAATAATTCTCTGCCTTTACCGGATCGCGCTTTTCATAAATGCCCCCGATGCGCTCAGCCAGAAGCGCAATATGTTCAAGCGCCGCGTTGGAAATCTGGGTTATCGCTGCCTCAAACAGTTGTTGGGCGGCATCCTCATCACCCAGCTCAAGGCTGAGCTCGCCCATTTCTATCTTGCGTTCGGAGTTGAGAGGCGACAGGGCGTCCAGTTTTTCCAGATAGCCCAGGGCCTCTTCCAGCTCGCCTATGCGTTCGGCCAGCTGGGCCAGCTTGCGCAGGGGTTCGAGATAAAGGTCTGCATTGTTGCTGGCTTCCAGATAAGCCTTCTTGGCCGCCTGAGTATTACCCAGGGCGCATTCGGCATCCCCCAGCACCATCAGGCCGGCGGCGCTGCCGGGTTTCATTTCCAGAATTTCCGCAGCCAGCTGCTTTGCCCGCTCCGGCTCTCCCTTTGTCAGATGGGCCTTGGCCGTGTCGATAAGTTCTCCCAGTTTGGTCTGGGGCTTGATGGTAAAAGCGAGCTTTTCAATAATGGTAAGCGCGCTTACCGGCTTGGCAATAAAGTTATTGGCCCCCATTTCGTGCAGATACATCAGGCTGTATTTTTCAATTTCAACAGTGAGCACAATAATCAGCAGCTTGGGGAAGGCATTGCGCAGCTGGTTTATCAGCATGGCCGATTCCTGGCCATTAATATTTCGTTCAATGAACAACAACGGAGTTTTTTTCTGCTCTTCCGCCTGCATTACGATTTTGGTGAGCAGGTTAGGTTCCTGCAGGGGGATAAGCAGATCATCGCCGACCAGACCCAGGTCTTTGGTAATTACCGTCCGCATTACCGACATGAAAGCCTGGTCATGAGTAAGAACAATAAAACATCCCCGCTGATTTTTTATAAAATCAATAACCGTTTTTTCAAATTGAATAACTTTGGTATTAGGCGCCAGACTCATAACTCTCCCCTTCTTAGGTCATTCCATTTTTTAATTTAGGCTGATTTTTCCAGTCAAGTCAACTGCAAAACAAACCGGGGGGCCGTTTCTTGAAAAAATTCTCTCCTACAGCTATAACGAAAACCAGAAACATTACTCAAAACTTTTACTTCAGTTAACCCTATGGAAATCAGCAGTGCAAACAACCCCCGTTTCAAAAGCTGGCTGAAGGTCCTGGACAGCCGCGGCGCCAGGAAACAGGGCGAAGCCATTTTAGCGGGGAAAAAATTTTGGAATGAAGTGCTCAAAGAGCACCCGGAACGGGTAAGGGCGGTTCTCTGCCCGAACACAGGCGTCCTGCCTGCCGCCGATGCGCCGGTATATACCATGCCGGCCGAGCTGTTTGGCCGCCTGGATATTTACGGAACCAACGCCCCCCTGCTGCTGATTTCAGCGCCGGAGCCGCCGCTCTGGCAGGGAGAGCTTGCGCAGGGGCTTACCCTGTTTCTGCCCTTTCAGAACCCGATAAATCTGGGCACAACCATCCGCAGCGCCGCTGCTTTCGGGGCGCGGGTGGTGGTGATGCAGGAGGCGGCCTGTGTCTATCACCCCAAAACCCTGCGCGCCGCAGGGCCGGCCATTTTTAAAACCGAAATTTTGCAGGGGCCCGACTTGCCTTCCCTTTCCGCCCTGGCTGCACAAAAGGCGCTGCCCATATTCGCCTTGGGACTGAATGGAAAAAATTTATTCGACTTTAATTTTCCCCGAAATTTCGGGCTGGCGGCAGGACTGGAAGGCCCCGGTCTGGAAGGCATCTGGCCAAGGGAGAATATGCTGACCATTCCCATGCGCCCGGGGGTGGAATCGCTTAATGCGGCGGCGGCGGTGGATATCTCCATGGGGGCGATTCTTGCCCGCAGGAAGGCAGTTTTTTAAAAGCGTTTCCTGGCTTGAAGCCGTCTTTCGCCTCCGGGGGCATGCGCCGGGCATGCCCGGGCAGCGCCTCCCGCCTTCGCGAACCATTTAAAAATTACTTTAAAAAGTCAGCCACCCTGCTGTCTTCCGCAGAGGCCGGGCCTTTCTCGTCTCTGCCGCTGAATACGGTGTTTCAGCGGGCTGCTTTCTCCGCTCTGCCCCCTCTTGCCGGTTTGCCAATTGACATTAAATCAGTTAAATAAATTCAAAACATGGCGTGAAACGCCGGATGAGTATTAAAGTATGATTCTTCCTGTTTTACAATACCCGGATGAACGGCTGCGCCGGAAATCGCAGCCCGTTGATGAAATAACCGATGAGATTCGCGAGCTGGCCTCCAATATGCTGGAGACCATGTACGATGAAGAAGGCATAGGCCTGGCCGCCCCGCAGGTGGGCCATTTTATACGCATGATTGTGATAGACATTTCTCCCTGCTATGAAACTGAAGAGGGAAATGTTGAAGATAACGGCGAACCGCCCATGCCCATGGTGCTGATAAACCCGGAACTCAGCTTTTCAGGCGCAACGGTCAAATCTGAAGAAGGCTGCCTTTCTGTTCCAAACAGTTACAGGGCCACGGTGCCGCGCCGCGAAAAGGTTTCTTTGAAAGCCCTGAGTCTGGATGGCGACCCAATTGAGCTGGAAGCGGATGGGATGCTTGCCATCTGTCTGCAACACGAATGCGATCATCTGGACGGCAAGCTGTTTATCGATTATATCAGCAGGCTTAAACTGAACCTTTATAAGGCTTCTTTGCGCAAGCTGGTCAAGGCATGATTTCTCCCTGGCTTGCGGCAGAGACCAGGCTGCGGCCCCGGCGCTCATGACAAAAGATGGCCTCAAGTTCGGCGTTCCGCGCCGTAAGGTTGCGTTTGCGGCTGTGCCCCCCCTTTTTTAAGGGCAATATAAAAAACGGAGCAGAGATGCTTAGATGCGTATATATGGGAACGCCTGATTTTGCGGCCCAGATTTTAAGTCAGTTGATTGAGTGGAAGGGCTGCGACATTGTGGCGGTCTACTCCCAGCCCGATCGTCCGGCCGGGCGCGGGTTGAAAGTCGAGCCTACTGCGGTGAAAAAGGTTGCTCTTGAACACGGCATACCTGTCTTTCAGCCTGTAAACTTCAAAGAGCAGAGCGAGGTGGATGCGCTGGCCGCATTGCAGCCGGATGTGCTGCTGGTGGCTGCATACGGGCTGATACTTCCCGAATCAGTGCTTGCCGTCCCGCGTCTGGCTCCCCTGAATGTGCACGCATCGCTCCTGCCCCGCTACCGGGGGGCAGCTCCGATTCAGCGTTCAATTATGGCCGGCGACCAGGTGACCGGAGTTTCCATCATGCACATGGAAAAAGGCCTGGATACCGGCCCGGTTTATCTGCAACGGGCTCTGGCCATCGGAATGGAAGACACCTGCGCCACCCTGCATGACGAGCTGGCCAACCTGGGCGGGCGCCTGCTCATAGAAGCCCTGCCCCGGCTTGAGGCAGGCACCCTGAAGGCAGTGGAACAGGACCACACTCTGGCCACTTATGCGGCGAAACTTTCCAAAACTGACTCGCAGATAGACTTTAATCACACTGCATGGGAAGTGCATGCCCAAATTCGCGGCACCACCCCTTATCCGGGGGCCTGGTTCAATATTGCCCGCAAGGGGAGCCGCACCCTGCGCATTCTGGTTGAACCCGGGCAGATGGGCCCGGTTTGCGACCCGTCCACCCCCCCCGGAACAGTGGCAGGGCTTTTGGGCGACGCTCTGGCCATAAGCTGCTCTGACCGCCTGTATCTTTTTCCCAGGCTGCGCCCCTCAACCCGCCACCGCATGAGCGCGGTTTCATTTGTCAATGGGTATGTCACCCAGAAAAATGAACAGGGTCAGCCTGATTTCAGTCTGCTTCAGATTGTGGATCAATAACGGCTCAGCTTATGAAAGGGAATAAACCTGTTCTTCGCGATCGCCTGAATTTTGCCCAGAAACGCTGCCTTGCCCTGTGCGGGAAACTGATGCAGACAACCGGCATGATCGGCCCCGGCGCCCGCATAGGCATCGCTGTTTCCGGCGGGGTAGACAGCTGGGTGTTGCTGCAAACGCTGCATCTGCGCCGCAGCATTGTGCCTTTTCACTTTGAAATTATGGCCCTGCATGTAAACCCCGGCTTTGATCCGCAAAATCACGCCCCGCTCATGGAGTGGCTTGAGCGGGAAGGCGTTCCCGGCCATATTGAGCTGAGCGAGCACGGCCCTCTGGCCCACAGCGATGTTAACCGAAAACGCTCCGCCTGCTTTCTGTGCGCCATGCTGCGCAGAAAAACTTTGTTTGACCTGTGCGCAAAATATCAACTTACCCACCTGGCCTTTGGACATAATGCCGATGATCTGGCCTCCACCTTTCTGATGAACCTGATTCAGAACGGAAGGGTGGACGGCATGAAAATGAAGGATGATTTCTTCGGCGGCAGGCTTTCGGTAATCCGCCCCCTGATGCTGGTGGACAAAAATATGATTGTAAAAGCAGCCAGGGCCTGGAACCTGCCTGTCTGGAAAAACACCTGCCCTTCGGCAGGGGCAACCAGACGCGCTGATATGGAAAATGAGCTCAAATCTCTTTACAGCCTGCACCCGAAGGCCAGAACCAATCTGCTGGCCGGTTTGTGCCGCTGGGAGCTCGACTTGACACTGGCCCGGGAGAAAGGTAAACAAACTCAGACTGACCTGCTTAATTCTGCAAAATCCAGTCCGGATATTTAACCAAGTCGCTTTCAGTCATCTCCGGCAAAACAAACCGTTCATGAAGGGGACCCGCGGATGCTGTTTCGTAAATACCACATAGTAGTTTTTAAAGAAGGCCGAAGCGATTGCCGCAACCTGCGCTTCAGGGGCTGGCTTGGCGCCGGCCTCTGCCTGCTGGTGCTGGCTCTGGCCGGTGGAAATATATATCTTTTCAAATATTTCGCCAAAAGTCAGGCTTTGGAAAACCGGCTGGCCCAGACGGAAAAACTTGTGGAAGAACAAAATGCCCAGCTGATTAATCTTACCGGCA
>JAFQMU010000009.1 GCA_017421085.1 Desulfovibrionaceae bacterium
GACCGTTTCGCCGCTCTTCACATCATAGTTGTGCACGTCTACATTTATGTATCTGACGCCGACATGCGGGGTTATATCCACATGCTCAGTTTCAATGGTATATTCCGCATGCGCACCGGCCTGATACACCCGGGCGCGCACATCGGCCTTGAGCGTATCCATGCCCATGGAGGCGGGCAGCGACTGCTCCAGCTCGTTATCGGTAAAGGTCAGAGCCGTATCCAGCAGCAGCCCGAAATTGCCCTGATGCCAGGCCAGATAGGCGCCAAGGCCCCAGAAGTTCATGTCATTTTCAGTATGGTTGAAATCGCCGTGCGATTCGGCCCGGCCGCCCCCTGCGTTCAGGCTTATCCCGGCCCGGACATTGCTCTCAAAGGTATAATCCGCCCCGATGGCCAGACCGCCCAGATTCATATCATAGCCGTATTCCAGCTTTTCCGCCTTCAGGTCGCGGGCCCGGCTGTTCTGGTAAATCGGGGTTGCCCAGACATTCAGCCCGATATTCGGGTCATCGCCTGAAGCGTAGCCGGTCTGCTCTTCAACGTCCGGATGGCGAATGGGCTCAATAACCACATGACTACCGTAATCAAGACGGTTACGCACAGCCTGAGCCGCCCCTTCCGCCGCCAGCATGCCCAGGGCGGGCACTGCCCCGGCGCTGCTCAGACGGGCCGCCCCTTCAAGGGTGCTGGCAGTCTGCTCAGCGGGCAGATAGCGGGTGTCGCTTCCCCGGCTCAAAAAGCGCACCCCGTGGGAAGACGAGTTCACATCCGCATAATCGGAGCCGTTTACTCCGGTATACAGGGCGGTCAGGGCTGAGGCCATTCCGGCGCTTAAATCGGGGTAGACGCCGGCGGGAGCATTGATGCGAGCCACAAATACCCCGCCTTCGCCCAGCGATTCCAGAGAAACCATTGCGCTGCTGGTGAGCAGATTCTCATTTTTCCAGGCTGTGGTGGCCGCATAGCTGCCGCCTTCATAATTTATCGGGGCCTCACTGATTTTGTAGCTCGCGCCGTCCACTGCATCGGTAATCAGAAGCCTGGCGTCGTTCTTCACTTCCACGCTGCCGCCGTTTGCATTCTCAAAACTGATGGCCGGCGTTCCCCCCTGCATCGCCGCATCCGCCCCGTTGAGCACAAGCAGACTGCCCGCCTCAAAGACGGCGGTGTCCTGACTGGTGTTCAGAGAGGCCTGAAGCAAAGCGGTGTCAAGGCCGCCGTCAACCAGTACAGCCTAGCCGCTGCCTACAGTCAGCGGCTTATACAGGCCAAGCGCGCTTTCCACGCCGCCGTCGCTCAGGCCCGTACCGCCGGTGGCCTCTTCCACCTTGCCCGGCAGCCAGGCGGTATCGCTGGTGCCGATGGCCAGATAGGAATTCCGCCCCACGCCCACGCTGCCGTTAATAGTCACAGAGTCAGCGGCAGTATGGGACGCGCTCAGATTTTCCACGGCCACGTTGCTGGGCTCAAGCCCCCAGGCCGGGTCAACGGTCAGCATCCCGCCGTTGAGATTGAGGTGCCCGAAGCTTACGGTAGACCCGCCCGCAGTGTCTGCAGCATCGCCCACCTGCACATCGGCGCCGCTCTCCATTTCCAGGCAGTCTATCTCGGCCTCGGCCCCGTTCTTAACCACCAGACCGTTAAGACGGCTGGTCGCACCGGATCCGCCGTTCAGGGTCAGGCGCGTGCCCTCCCCGCTCACAAGCGTTGAGCCGGCCACTGTCAACCGTTCCGCATCAACCGTGCCGCCGACCATATCCAGCGCATTTGCGGTCAGGTGCTGCGCGGTCAGGCTGCCGCCGTCCATATCCAAAGTTCGGGCGGTTCCCAGCGAGGCCCCGGCGGCATTAATTGAACTGCCCACCTGAATGCGGATATCGCTATCCATGTACAGTCCCTCCCCGCTCTCAATGCTCAGGTCGCCCGCAGTAAATTCAATCCCCCCGGTAATATTGGCTTCGGCATCATCAAGCTGGGCATCTCCTTCCGAAGAAAGCAGTTCCACCTTGCCCCCGGCGATAATCAGCCTGCCATCCAGCATCCCGCCGCTTCGAAAAGTTACTTTGCCGCTGCGCACTTCAATATCGCCCCTGAACAGGCCGCCGTTAATGGCTACTCCGGCAGATTCGGAGAAGCTGTCATCCGCCAGCTCAATGAGTACATTTCCTTCATAGAGGGTACCGCCATCCATATCAATATGGGCGTACGTGTAATAAGGCTTGCCGGAGGAGGCGTCCGTCAGGGCCTGGCCTTTGCCGTCTACAACAATCAGCGCGCCTTCTTGCAGCACAGCCGCATCCATCAGCGAAATCCGGGCAGCTTCCATGCTGTTGTCGGAAGAGACCTTCGAGTTCGCGCCCAGCTAGATGGTGCCTCCCGGATTGGAAACAAGCCCGCCAGTAAAGTTCAGAGGCAACTCCCCAGAGTCATAATCGCCCAGCGTAACGCCGACAAGTCGGAATTGGAGAGTAGCGTTGCCTGTGTCTTTGGGAAGAAGAATAATCTGGCCGCCATTGCTGAGAGTGACGCTGTCGCTGTTTTCGATTCTAAACGTGCCGCCGGAAGGCTCGACATACAGCTTGCCGCCATTCATATTGATTTCGCGGTAGTTCTGATGCAGTTTATTATCGGCAGCAGTTATATACACTGACTCGCCGCTGTCGAGACTGATGGCCCCATTAAAAGTAATTCTCTCCCCGATGGTCAGCCAGGCTTCGCCCGGACCAATCAGGCTGACATCATCTGACACATCGCTGTCTACCACATACTGAACTCCGGGAGTTAACTCCCCGCCGGTATAGGGTGTCGTCTGGGCGAGAGCCGGGGCGGAAGCAAGAACCGCTCCGGCAAAAATCAGACCGGCAAAAATGCCCCGGCCTGCTTTCAGCGGAAACTTGCAGGCAATACGCCGAAAATGCGAAAAAACATCAGAAAAACGCCCAACGGGACAACATAAGGAAGCGGGTGATTTCATGGCTGCTCTCCTGACGGCTTGCACAGAGCAACGCCGGACAGGCAGCCGCCCTGCGCGAATTAAAGCTGAACTGAATTCAGGGTAATGGAATGGTGAACTGAAAGGACGCCCGCCCCCTGTGTGTGTGGGGGGGGATAGGGTAACCAGTTTAATTTACTGAACATTCTCTGCTAATGAGCATAGACCCCTCCATAGCTGAAGCTTAAACCTGTTAGGTATCCTAAGTATTTTTCATGAGAAAAAGCAATGGATTTCAACGGAAATAATCAGCTTGGGCGTTTAATTACCACAGATTTTGCGGGCGCAGGCATCTTTTGTCAGGATTTTAACCTGTTCTACATTTTATATTTTGATTCCGGATCCATATAGACGAGCAAATCACTGTCGGCGCTGCCGAGTTCATCATCGCTGTTCGTCAGCCCCGAAGGCTCATCATCCGGCAACATCATGGCAATGGCCCCGTCACCGCCGGAAACGGGCACAGTATGCTGAATGCCGGCGGGGTATTCAATCCCCGCTTCATCTATCACCTCTCTGCTGGCGTACATGGGCGCCCCCACACGCAGAGCAGCGGCCACCGCATCAGAGGGGCGGCAGTCGACCAATACTGTCTTGCTGCCCTGAGCCAGCTCCAGCTGCGCAAAAAACACTCCATCCTCCACCCGCACTATCTGCACCGATTTCAGGGAGTAATCAAGGGCCTTGATAGTTGAAAGCAGCAGATCATGCGTAAGAGGCCGCGGCACTTCCAGCTTTTGCAAGGCAAGAGAAATGGATACCGCCTCGCCCGGGCCGATCCAGACAGGCAGAATAAACAGCCCCGATTTGGTGCGCAACACCAGAATGGGAGATTTGCTCACCGGGTCGACAGATAACCCGGCAACGGTCAGTTCAATCATCAAAGGCCTCTTTTGCAATGAGCGAGTGTTTTTTGGCGTCAACGATAATTACAGGCAAAATATCTCCTGCCCGGGCTCTCTGGGAAACAACATTTACAATATACCCGTAGGGGTCGCGTCCCTGCCGGCCGTTATTGCGTTTGCTGGGGGCCTCCACCAGCACGGAGGTACGGGCTCCCACTCTGCTTTTTAAAAAAGCCTCGCGCTGTTCGGTCTGCCAGGCCTGCAAGCGGGTCAGCCGCTCAAGGGCAACGCGCTGAGAAATTTTATCGGAGAAAAGCTCCGATTTGGTCCCGGGGCGGTCGGAATAGCAAAATGAAAAGCTGTCGATAAACCGGGCCGCCTGCATGGCCTGCATGGTCGCTTCAAAGTCTTCTTCAGTTTCACCGGGAAAACCCACAATAATATCGGTGGACAGCTCCAGCTCAGGGCGGGCTTCCCGCAGAGCTGCCACGATATCCAGATAACGCTCCACGGTGTATTGACGGTTCATCCGCTCCAGCACCCGGTTTGAGCCCGACTGCAACGGCAGATGCAGACGCGGGCAGAGGTTGGGCAGATCTCTGAAGGCGCTGATTACTTCCGGCGCAATATCCTTGGGATGTGAAGTCATGAAGCGCAGACGCGCCAGACCCGGTATGGCCGCAACCTCATAGAGCAGCCCGGCAAATGAATCGTTCCATTCAGGCTGATCGAGGGCGTAGGCGTTCACATTCTGCCCCAGCAGAGTAATTTCCCGGCTGCCCCGTTCAACCAGAGCGCGGCATTCCGCCAAAACGGACTGCCTGAGGCGCGACTTTTTGGGCCCTCTGGTAAAAGGCACAATGCAGTAAGTGCAGAAATTATCGCAGCCCTGCATGATGTCTACATAGGCTGAAGCAGGGGCCGGGCTGTTCAGCAGTGGATCCTTATCCACATAGGTTTCGCTGAAATCGAGCAGCGAGAGCTTAAGCTCCGGCTCACTGAGCAGGCGCTCCAGGGCGGCGGGGGCATTTACGGTTCCATCCGGGCCGAACACCAGCCTGACCTGAGGGAAACGTTTAAAAAACTGCTCCCCGGCCTGCTGGGCCACGCAGCCGCCCACGGCAATAAGCACATCGGGGTCAGCATTGGTCAGCTTTTCAATACGCCCAAGCAGGCTCATCACCTTCTGCACCGGCTTGGCCCACACTGAACAGGTATTGAGAATATGAATGCGGGCCGTCTCTTCCGCAGCAGGACTGAACCCCGCCTGCTTCAGGCTTCGTTCCAGCCAGGCGGATTCATTAACATTCATCTGGCAACCGAAGGTAACAATATTATAAGTCTTTCCGTTCATGCGTTTTTATCAGGACGCCGAGGCGCGGCCTATTCTTCACCGCTTCCGAACGCCTTGTCATAGCGCGAGCGGAAGGTTTCCAGATCAAAGCAGTGCTCCTGAGTGCCGTGCTGTTCTACGCAGAAACTGGCTGCTACCGTTCCCATTTGCAACGCCTCAATCAGGCCTTTTCCCTGATGCAGGGCGGCGAGCATCCCGCCGCGCAGAGAATCGCCCGCTCCGGTAGGATCTTTGGCCCCTTCAACCAGCACAGCGGGAATGTGAACTTCGCCGTCCGAATTTAAAAGGAAGCAGCCCTGATCGCCCAAAGTGGTCACGATGTTGGGGGTGAGTTCAAGCAGATCCTGCTTTGAGTAACCGGTAATTTTCATTACCATTTCCAGCTCATAGTCGTTGCTGATGAACATAAACGCGCCATTGATGCTTTCAAGCAGCTCCTCTGCGGAAAAACGGGGAATCTGCTGGCTGGGGTCGTAGATATAGCGCAGACCGAGCTTTTTATACTGCGCGGGGAAATGAAGCATATCCTGCATATTTCCCGCAGCGACAACCGCCAGATCTCTGGCCGGGTCAACGGTTTTGAATTCGTACTTGCAGGGATAATTCATGGAAGAAGGACAAAAACCGGTAATCTGGTTGTCGGCCTTGTCGGTAGTGATGAAACAGAGGGCGGTAAACTCATCTTCCACAACCCTTATTCCTTCAAGAGACATGCCCACTGCCTGCATCCGCCGTTCATAGCGTTCAAAGTCCTTGCCCACCGAGGCGAGAGTAATTGGCTTTTCACCCAGCAGAGCCGCCGTGTAGGCAATGTTGGCAGCAGTGCCCCCGCAGTGTTCGCGCACATCGTCTACCAGAAACGATATGTTTACAATGTGCAGCTTGTCGGGAAGGATATAATCCTCAAAATAGCCGGGAAAGGTCATGATGCGGTCATAGGCCACGGAACCGGAAACATAGATGGACATATTTACCTGCGCAATAAGGGGTTAAACGTCAACTTCGCCCGTAACCCAGCTGAGAAAATCGGGGAGCCCAGCGGCAAGGGGCAGGGCGACAATGCAGGGCAGCTCGTATTCATGCAATTCCCGGGCGCGCTGCATCAGCCTGTCAAACAGAGATTTATGGGTTTTCAGGAGCAAAATGCTCTCGCTGCGTTGCCGCAATTCTCCCTTCCAGAAAAAAAGCGATTCTGCATCGGGCAGAATATTTGCACATGCGGCCAGCTTCTCAGCAAGCAGCGCGCCTGCGATTTTTCGGGCGCTCTCCTGATCGGGAGCAGTGATATACACCAGCAGGATATCGTTACTCATGAAACCATAACTCCAAAGCGCTATTAAACCACAGTTATATACTTTAATCAGGGCGCAAGCGCAATGCCTTATTCAGGGCCAAACGGAACGACACCGGGGCGGATGATCCGCCCTCTGACTGAAAAAGCCCCAAAAAGGGGCTTTGAAAATTACAGTTGCAGAACAGCCCGGAACGGCTATTTTTCGGCAGTCTGCGTCTGATTGTTCAGAGCCATCTTTTTATACAGGCTGTTATTAATCATTTGTCTGGCAAATCCGGTCAGAGCCTGAGAGTGCATCTGCTGGTTGGGAGACAGAGCGGGTTGAGCCGGGGCGGGCTGAGAAGTGCCTGCCGGGGAAGGCTGGGCCGCCGCCTCTGCCTGAGCCTGGGCCTGAACAGAGGGCTGTGCAGAGAACCCCGCCTGAGAAGGGGCTTGAGCATTTGCGCTTTTCTGTGCAGCCTGAACCGGCCCCTGTTCTGCCGGGGAAGGCTGGGCGCCAAACCGGGGCGGAATCAGATTAAAGGGCGACTGCGCCGGCGGCTGATTTGCCGCCGGCTGGGCGGAACCTGCCGGAATACCGGCAGAGTTCGCAGGCTGAGCGAATGATGACGCCTGCTGCTGGTAGGCCCGGGCCCTAGTAGACATGCTGGCTACCGGGGCGGGGACAACATTTGCAGGCCTTGCTTCATTGATACCGAACGGCCCGCTGTTCCTGAACTGGCTTACGTTTACCGGGGCCTGTTCCGGGGCGAGCTTCTGGGCCTGAAGCGCTTCCGGGGTATTGATAATAGCCGCAAAGGCATCGCGCAGCGATGAGAGCATGGTAATGACTTCATCAACCAGTTTCTGATCCATTTTCAGATTGGCCTGAAGCAGCTGCCTTTGGGCAAAAATATACAGACTGTGAAGGTTTACGGATATTTCTCCGCCCTGCTCCATATTCAGAGAGGAATCAAGCTCCTGAATAATATCCAGCGCCTTGGAGATAAGAATCCCCTTTTCCGCAAAATCTTTTGCAGCTATTTTTTCTTTGGCCAGACGGAGATACTTTATCGCTCCATCGTATAACAGTACCACCAGCTCACCCTGAGTGGTAGTGGTCACCTGTGTTTGAAAATAGGCCTGTTTTGCTTTAAGCATATTTCAACCTTATATATAGCAGGCTTGACGCCCCGATGTTTCCCTAACAAAATTTTTAAACCGGGCTGTTGCAGTATCCCTGCACCGTATTTATGGGGGGCTGAAAAAATATTAGCAATCCCACCGACCGCACAAACCTGAAGCATGAACCGGCGTTCTGACGTCCGGATACTTCTCCCTGTTCACCACGGTGAAACCTCACTTCCAAATACTTATCGGCCTGAAACGGATGATGTATAGGCTGCCTGAAACATTTCCCAAAACGCCCGGAAATTAAATCGTTTGCTTCCCGCTTATTTCAGCGCAGGCGGTAAAGCCATGCAGCGTTTAAGAGGAAAATTTCAAAAACAGATCGGCGCAGCTCATGGCTGTAAGAAGCCGCTCTTTTTTGAATGACTTCTTACAGCAGGTTCATATTCGGTGTGAAAGAGGACTGATACAGCTTTCTTCCGCCTTTACCGCAACAGACTTTCTCAAACCCCGGAATTCAGGGCGCTGTTGCGAGCAAACATTTTCCGTTCAAAGCGGTATTTAATCCTTATCAAGCTGGCTGATTGTGCTGTCGAGCTGCGACTGAAGCGCATTATACTGAGCCAGGGTAGCCTCAAGCCGGGCGAACTTTTCGCGCATGTTTCTTTCCCAGACAATAAGGCGTTCTTCTTCCTTGTCAATCTTGTCCTGAATATTGTTGCTGATCTGCTTGTAGTTGTCTTCCAGAATATTCAGGATGCCGTCATCGCTGTTCAGCTCGCTGACCAGGGCGGAGAGCTCGCCCACCTTGCCCATCTTCAGGGTTACCTTGCCTGTGTAGTCGCCCTGAGCAGTATTGTTTATCTGAATGGAGAGACCCTTGCCCGGCCCTTCCATAATGGTTATCTGGTTGGTTTCGCTGTCCCAGTTGGCCTTATACCGCTTGCCGTCGCTGATGACATAAGGATCGAGAATATTATCGTCGGCATTGACTGAATAATGGAATTCAAATGTGCCGGCCTGGGTCTGCCCGGAGATATAGCCGCCAAAGGTAAAATCGGTGGTATCAACCGCCGCCTTGTTGTCTGCGGCGAACAGCTCGGCCACGGCCTGAGCGTCCTGGGCAAGAGCGGCATCAAGCTTTTCTTCATCAATTACCAGCAGACCGATGTTCGGGTTGTTGGTTTCAGCGCAGGTGGTGATGCCCACATGCGCCAGGCTGGTGAACAAGTCGCCGTTAATCAGCCCATCAACATCGGTATATTGATACTGGAAGCCCTTGGCCTGGGATGCGGTGGTGCTCTTCATGATGCTCGACAACAGCTGCACGCCGTAGTTCCCGGTAAGGATGGAGCCAAGCTGAGCATCAAAGTTGGAAGCGGTTTCGCCGATTTCTTCCGTAGTCTTGCCGGTATCTACCGAGGTAAGCTCATTAATCAGGGAGCGGACTGAGTTAAGCGCATCCACAAACGCGACTATCTGTTCCTTGATGCCGTCGCTGTTAGTGGTTACGGTGAGCTGAGCCGTGCCCACATCCTTGAGATTAAGGTTCACCCCTTCAATCAGTTCGGTGGGAGAGTTGGTTTCCGACTCAATCCATTCATCGCCTTCGGGCCAGTCGTTGAGCTTGAGCTGGGCGTTGCTGTTCAGCTGAATATACCAGCCGCCTGAATCAATCTTCGGAGGCGCAATCAGCAAATCCTGACTGCTGGTGGTGCTCACCTGCGGGGGCCGACTGTCGGTCGGGTCAGTACCCCAGAGCTGCAAATACTGGTTGCCGTCCTGCCCGGTAATCAGATTGGCCTTGATCTGCCCATTGGTCTGGCTGTTCAGCTTATCAATCAGGTCGTTGACAGTTTCATCCGGCTGAATGGTCAGGCTGATGTTCTTGCCCATATATTCAACCATGAACTTCTGTTCCTGCCCGGTGGCATTGACCACATCATCGCCGGAAAGGGCCAGCTCATAAACAGCGGAAGGTACATCGTAATCATAGCTGAACTCCGACACAGGCGGACGGATGGCGAAATCGTCATGCTTGCTGGTTGAAGCGCTCACCGTGGGGGCCTTGCCCGGGTTGGTGCCGGAAAGATGCAGCTTATATTGGCTCTTACCCGCCGCGTCAACGCCCAGATACTCAGCGCTTGCATAGACATCCTTCATATTTTTGTTGTCATTGATCAGGTCAATGAACTGCTCCATGGTGCAGCCGTTCGGAACAGTGATGGAGCCGGTAGTGCCGTTATAGCTGTAGGTGAAGGTCTGATCGCTGCCGGAGTTGTTGATGACGTTGCCGTTAATGGCGGTAATTACATCGGAAACTGTGTTCTTTTCCTTATTGATATACGAGCTGACAGTGTTGCGGTAAACGGCCAGCGCACTGCTGCTGCCGTCGGCAATGGTCGGGGTATCGGGGCTCGCATCCTTCCCCTTGAGCACAAACTGGGTACTGTTGCCGTTCAGCGCTGTCCCCGCCTCAACCAGGGCGCTCAGTTCCGGGTCGTTATTAATAGCGTTAACCAGGTTCTGCAAAGTTGCGCCGTCATTCAGGCTGACTGAATACTGCTTGTCCTTGTACAGAATGGCAAAGGTCTGGGCCTCTCCGGAACTGTTGATAACCGCACCGGCATCTGCAAAATTGCCGAAGGTAATGCTGTGCTCAACACTGCTGCTGCTCCAGCCCGGGTCAGCCGATACGCTCAGCATGCGGGAACTGGTGCTTTCCACCCGCACCGGCCCGCTGTCGCCCACAAGCTTGAGCTGAACCTTACCGTCTGCCTCTACCTTTTCAGCCGTTACCCCGTTGGCGCTGTCCGTATTAATCGCATAGATGAGCGACTGCAAAGTTCCGCCTGCGGCCACGCTCACGGTTTGCAGGTTGCCGTTGCCGTCAATAAACTTGAAGTCCTGAGCCGCGCCGGTAGTATTAATTACCTCGTCAACAGAAGAAAACTTCCTGCCGTAGGTTGATTCCTTGCCGCTGTTGGTCCAGGCGGCCCTGGGCGGGGCAATTTCCAGTGCGCTGCTGGAGTCGGATGCAATGGCGATGCGCTCGCTGGTGTTGCCTTCGGTGGAGTAAAGATAGAGCCGGTAGGCGTTTTCGCCGTCACAGCCTATGCGCGCCCTGACCTTGCTGCTGATGGCATCAGAACCGGAATAAATTTCCTGGTTGTTGTTTATTGCAGCTGCCAAATCTTCCAGAGTGGCGCCCGCGCCGACCTGAACTGAATAGGTCTTGCCGTCATAAGTATACTTGAAGGTCTGATCGCTGCCGGAGTAGTTGATTGTGGCATCCGGCGCGACAAAGCCCTGGGAGTGCTGGGTATACGACTCTGTTTCCGTCGTATAGGCGGAAGCGTGGGTATTAGAGGCGGTAATCGCCAGATAGGCGCTGCTGGAGGCGTCAATCTCAGGTGCGGCGTCATGGTTTGGGTTAAGTTCAGTAAGCTGGAGATAATAACCGTTGCTGTCCTTGCACACCTCAGCCCGGGTGGAAAAGCCGGCAGCATTAATCTGGGAAGCCAGCTCGCTCAGGGTGGCGCCAGCCGCCACAGCTATTGTATGACGGAGGCCTGCGCTGTCGTTCCAGACAAAATTCTGTTCAGCGCCGCTGCTGTTGATGCTGCGGCTCGCCTTGTCAAAGCGCAGGTCGGAGCTTGTGCGCTCAAGGTTGTAGGAAGTGGTGTTCCAGCCGGTGGAAGATCCGCCGTCCTGAGTAGTGAACTGAATCTTGATAGGACTGTCAGCAGCAGTCTGCACCGTGGCAGAGGCATCATCCGGCTTAATTTGCAAAGAGTACATGTTGCCTGACTGCACAACAGCGGCCTTAACGCCGGGATTATTGACGTCATTGTTAATGGCTTCGGCCAGCTCATTCAGACTGGAACCGTCCGCCATCACCATGGTAAATCTCTGCCCGTTGTAAGTATAAACGAAGTTCTGATCGGATCCAGTATTATTAATCACTGCATCTGCGGAAGAAAACCTGGTGGCGAATTCCGTGCTTTCCGTGGGCGGCTTGATAGCCAGCTCGCTGGAACTGGAGGCGTCAATGGTCAGAGTGGCGGAGGCGCCTGTATCCTGCCCCTGCAACTGGAAGACATATTCGTTGCCGTTCTTGATCAGCGCGGCCCGCACGCCGGGGTTGTTGGCATCGCTGTTAATCTGATTGATAAACTGCTCCATGGTCGCATTGGCGCCCACGGCAATCTTTACCGTCTTGCCCTTGTAGGTATAGACAAAATTCTGGGTCTGGTCAGTGTTGTTGACCTTATCCTTGGCGCTTGAAAACTTGCATCCTTCCCAGGTGTAGGCGGCGTTGGTGGCCAGCTTCTTCACTTCAATCTTGTTTGAGTTGTTCTGAGCTGCAGAGGTGGCAGTAGCGGTCATGATGCTTTCATTCGAGCTCGTGGCAGTCTTGAGCAGGAACTTGTTCATGGTGTTCATGGAGTTGAGCGTGGAGCTCAGGCTGAGCATCGCCGTATTCAGCTGCTGAAAAGCATCAATACGTCGGTTCCAGTCGGCCTGCCACAGGGTGAGCCGGTTTTTGTAGCTGGACTCAATGGTCTTCAGCTGAGTAATCATGGTATCGAAATCAGTATCTGATCCGAGACCGCTGAAATGAATGCTGCCCGATGTGTATTCTACTGCCATGATTGTCACCTCTTGGGAAAAAATTGCCTTGCCGGAGATTTATCAGAACCAACTCCTGCAACCTGTATGCCAGCCCGAATCAGGCCGGAATCAAGACAAAATTCCCCAAATTCTTATCGGCAGAACCGGAAGAATAATTTAACTGTGGAACGAAGATATTTTTATCTTATTTCAATAAATTGAAAGGCGCAAACAAAGGCGGTTAAAAATACCGCTGAAAGCGGCATATGCTGTACCGGTAAAAAAGTAAAGGATTTCGTGTTGTTTTCATATAGGCTTAATGCCACAAACAACATCCCGGAGCAGCCACATAAAAGGATAGCGCCGCTACCCTGAAAGCCGATGCGCGGAATTGAAAGCAAAACCGATTAGGAATAGAACTTTGCAGGAAAGACCAGCGCATAACCGCCAGACTTTCCTGCAAAAAATGACGAATCCCGGAGCCTAAGGGAAAATCTTGTCGATTTTCTGCTTCATGGTTTCAGCGGTAAAGGGCTTTACAATATAGTTTGATACCTTGGCCTGCACCGCTTCAATAATATTTTCCTGCTGCGCTTCCGCAGTAACCATCAGGAAAGGAATGTCGGCAAACTCCTCGCTGGCGCGCACTTTGCGCAGCAGCTCAATACCGGTCATTTTAGGCATATTCCAGTCGGAAACAATAAAATCAATGTTGTCTTTATTCAGGATTTCCCAGGCGGTTGTGCCGTCATCGGCTTCAACAACGTTATTGAAGCCGAGCTGCCGCAAAATATTTTTCACTATCCTGCGCATTGTGGAAAAATCGTCAACAATCAGAACGCGCATATTAGGATCATAGGCCATTACTAACTCCTTGAAAGCATACCCGGCGTTTGCCTTAAAATCAGAACAATGCCGCTTCTCCGAACTGATTGTGAAATTCACGACGCAGACGGGCAAGGGCCTGGGAATGAAGCTGAGAAACCCGGCCTTCTGTTACACCCATAACTTCAGCTGCTTCGCGCATATTCAGTTCGTCAGTGTAATAGAGTGACAATACCAGTTTTTCCCGCGGTGTCAATTGTTCAATCAACACGGCCATTTTATCCACCAACTCGGCGGTAACGGCATTTTTATAAGGTTCGTTGTCGCTCAGCCCCTCGCTGGCCAGAGAAGAGTTTTCAAGAAGAGTATCAAGGGAAAGGCACTGCTGGTTCTGAATGGCCTCCATGGCCTCGCGCACTTCTTTTTCGCTGTAATTGGTAAGTTCGGCAATTTCCTGTTCAGTGGCGCTGCGGCCGGTGCTGGCCTCAATGCGCGCAGAAGCATTTTCAACCTGACGCACCTTCTGGCGCAGAGAGCGGGGAAACCAGTCCAGACGGCGCAAATCGTCAAGCATCGCCCCCCGAATGCGGTTTTCGGCGTAGGTGTCAAATTTTATCCCCAGCCGGGGTTGAAATTTACCAAGGCATTCCATCAGCCCGAGCGTGCCTGCGGAGATGAGTTCAGAGAGTTCTACGCTCTTAGGCAGCCGGTTTTTCAGGCGCAGGGCGAGATACTTGATTTTGGGAGCAAAGTGACGCACAATCATTTCCTGTTCGCCTGCGGAAAAATCGTGCCAGGCCACCCGCCCCGACTCAAGCTCCTGCCATGGTTCAGCGGGGTTGTTTCTGCTATATGCGTTTTTCAGCACAATCGCCTGCATAAAAGCTTAAGTTGCTATTGGAACAACAATTTTTTCCAGAAAAATTTGATATTTCCATCCAAATTTTCTGATACCTGCCAGGTTTCCACTGTTTCGCTCAGGGTTACAAAGGCCTTTGCCACATTGCTGTTGGGTTTGCAGATTACCACCGGTTCCTGTTTGATTACAGCTTCCCGCACCACAGTATTGGCGGGAATGTAGCCTGCCAGATCGAGAGAAATGCCGGACAGGAAATATTCGCAGGCATTGTGCAGACGGTGGAAAATATCTTTGGCCACGCTCATGCTGGGGGCCTGATTGACCACTACCCGGAATCTTTCCACGCCGTGGTTCAGCTTCATTACCTTTATCAGGGCATAGGCATCGGTAAGCGAGGTGGGCTCGGGCGTGAGCACCACCAGACGTTCCTGAGCCGCCATATTGAAATATAGCACATTATCGCTGATGCCGGCGCCAGTGTCTACGATTAAATAATCAATCGAATCTTCCAGAATATCCATGGAATCAAGCAGCTCAAGTTTCTGCCCGGTGTCAAGGGTAATCATGCCGTTCACGCCGGAAGCGGCAGGCAGAATGGAAAATCCGTAGGGGGTTTCAAACAGGATATCCGTAAGCCTGGCGCTTTGCTGGAACAAGTGGAAAATATTGTATTTGGGGGTTACCCCCAGAAGCACATCCACGTTGGCCAAGCCGAGGTCGGCATCGAGCAACACCACTTTTTTCCCGCTCCTGGCAAGGCAGCAGGCCAGATTTACGGAGATATTAGTCTTTCCCACCCCGCCTTTGCCTGATGTAACAGAAAAAACCAATGGTAATTTCGGTGTCATTTAATATCTCCAAAATCGATAGTGGTTCAAGCCGCGCCCTGTGTCGGCTCCCGCAAATGAACGGAAGGCAGCTCATGTTTAAAAAGTAAATGCCAGATCTGAACGGCCTGGGCTGCGCAGAACGATCCGGACAGGCCCGGAGCGAAAGACAGGGCCGATACCGGCAAGCCGCTCATGACCGCGGCATTGGCAATGCTGCCGAATGAATAGGCTTCATCCAGCTTGGTCCAGATCAGACTTGAGCAACGCTCCGCCTCATACGCGGTTAAAATTCCTCTGATATGCTCTTTAGAAAAGTAAGGCGTCAGCACGAGATGCAGGGGAGTTCTTCCTGTAAGCCCGAAACGCCTCAAAAGACTGGTCAGGGTTTCATTGGCGGCCAGACCCGGCATGTCAATCAGCACCTTGTCGGCAGCCCGGCTGTTTTCAAGAGCGGAGCGCATTTCAGAAGCATTTGACGCTTCATTGTAAATAATATCCAAAAGTTCGCAATAATGCTTGAGAATCAGCCGTCCATGCCCCCGGGCGCAGTCGGCGTTAATCACTGCAATTACAGCATCCGGCTTTTCATCGCGCAGGGCCATGCCCATGCGCAGGGCGGTAACGGTCTTCCCGGTTCCGAAGGGCCCGGTCACCAGATGCACCTTGTTTTTCCAGTTCTGGAATCCCCACGGCTTCACCGTGACCATTTCAGCCAGCGGCCCCAGCACAGACTGTTTGCCGTCAGCGCAGAGACTGCGGTAGACCTTGATGATGACCTCGTCATCAACCCCTTCGCGCTGTAAAAATTCCATGGCAAGTCTCTGTCTTTGCGACAGCCTTTCCAGACGCATTTCAGGTTTGAGCAGGGCAAGCACATGCTCCCGCAGCGATGTCCAGTCCTTATGCCACTGCCGCCAGCCCATGGGCAGATTAACGCCCGCCGCCCCTTCAAAGCGCCCTCCGCTGCTGTAAACCGCTTCGGAAACGCCGCCGCCATAAAAGCCGGAAGGCTGCCCGTCAGCGGCATCGCCCGAATCTGAAGGAGTTTCGATAATATCATCACGCTCAACGCCGGCAACAACTTCATACAGGCGCACACTTCCCTTGCTCACATCACGCGAGTTGAGAATAACCGCATCCGGGCCCATTTCGTCTTTAACCTGAGCCAGAACCTGAGCGGGGTCTTTTCCCAAAAATGTTTTAACCTGCATAAGCCATTGTCAACTTGTTAATTTTATCAGAAACTACCCAAGATAGTCTCAAAAAGCAAGAATCTGCTGTTTTAAAGCCTTTTCTTCAATTATCACCTTGTGGTTCTGGCTGTCTGCGCAGCCGCCTCCTCCGGCTCAGGCCGCGTTGAACATCACATTGCCTACGGCGGTCAGACGAATGTCTGCCGGTATTTCCGCCTGGGAAATCACCGGAACCCCGGGCAGGAAGCGGGTCATCAACTGGGCCAGATGCGGCCGCACCATCGGACTGGTCAGCACCACCGGCTGCCCGTCAGCCGCCACTGCATTTTCCACGCTCTGGTTGATTTCGCGCATAATGCTCTGGGCTGTTCCCGGATGAATGGCCAGATAAGAACCGCTTTCAGTCTGCCTGATTGCTTCCTGCAAAGTTTTTTCCACCATGGCGTCAAGGGTGATAATGGAGAGCCCCCCGTCAGAGCCGAGATAAGGCTTGACCACAGTGCGGCAGATGCGCTCGCGCACATGCTCGGTAAGCGTATTGGTATCCTTGCCGGTGCCGGCGTAATCGGCCAGGGTTTCGGCAATGGAGAGCAGGTCGCGAATGGAAACATTTTCCCGCACCAGGTTTTGCAGCACCTTCTGCACAGCCCCCAGGGACATGGTCCCCGGCACAAGGTCTTCCACTGCCTTGGGCGCATATTTGGCCAGATTGTCAAGAAGCGCCTGCACTTCCTGGCGCCCCAGAAATTCAGGGAGCTGCCGCTTGAACACTTCAGTGAGGTGGGTGGCAATAACCGTAGCCGGATCAACCACGGTATAGCCCGCCAGCATGGCTTCTTCCTTGCGCGCTTCCGGTATCCACAAAGCAGGCAGGTTGAAGGCCGGTTCACGGGTTTCCACCCCTTCCACCCGGTTACGCACGCTGCCTGAATCCATGGCCAGGTAGTGATCTATCAGAATTTCAGCGCCTGCAACTTCGTTGCCCTTGATCAAGACGCTGTACTGGCCCGGCCGCAGCTGCAAATTATCGCGCAGGTGCAGCGACGGGATAATCACCCCCATTTCCAAAGCAAACTGACGGCGAATGGAACGGATGCGCGAAAGCAGGTTGCCGTTCTGGTCTTCATCAACCAGGGGAATAAGTCCGTAGCCCACTTCCAGTTCAAGGGTATCAAGCGAAAGTAGAGTCTGCACTTCTTCGGGGGTATCCAGACTTGGCTCGGCTCCGGCATCCAATGCCTTGCCGCCGGGCCCAAGGGCCCTGCTCCCGCCGCCCGGAAGAGCTCTGGCCCCGACTGCTTCTCCGCTGATCAGCTCATCTTCCTGAGGCACAACTCTGGAAGCAATGTACAGCACTGCTGCCAGAATCAGAAAAGATACCGTCGGCATGCCGGGCACAATGGCAAATACCACCATAATGGCCGACACCAGCCGCATGGCCCGGTAATGGCGGGTAAGCTGCCCGATAAATTCTTCGCCCATCTTGGCTTTGGCCCCTGAACGGGACACAATGATACCGGACGAAGTGGAAATCAGAATGCCGGGGATAATCGCCACCAGCCCATCGCCCACAGTCAGAATGGTGTAGGTAGAAAGCGCCTCCATCCACTCCATGCCGTTCATCACCACCCCGATCAAAATGCCGCCGACAATATTCACCAGCATAATCAGGATGCTGGCGTTCACATCCCCCTGCACGAACTTCCCGGCGCCGTCCATGGCCCCGTAAAAGTCAGCCTCGGAACGGATATCCTCGCGGCGCTGGTTGGCCTCATCTTCAGTAATCAGGCCGGCGTTCAGGTCGGCTTCAATGGCCATCTGCTTCCCGGGCAGGGCATCAAGGGTAAAGCGGGCCGCCACTTCGGCAATGCGCACAGTACCGGCGGCAATAACCATTTTATTCAGGAGGAACAGAATAAGGAATACCACTACCCCGATTACATAACTGCCCCCCACCACAAACTGCCCGAAGGCCTGAATAACCTGTCCGGCCGCATCAGTACCTTCGCTGCCGCGCAGCAAAATTACGCGGGTGGTCGCCACGTTCAGGGATAGACGCATCAGGGTGGTGACCAGAAGCAGGCTGGGGAAGATGGAAAATTCCACAGGGGAGGTAACGAACATGGCGGTTACCAGAACAGTCATGGAAATGGCAA